>CAZIDB010000177.1:0-10223 GCA_964537965.1 uncultured Melioribacter sp.
TCCTTTCGGCTTTTATCCAGTGGAAGAAATCATCATCAACAAAATTTCTTATGTTATACCTAAAGAAAATGCTGCCGTCAATTATTCCTTTCATCTCTTCATCGGAGATGTAATCATCGTTGGATACAACCGAATAAGCAAGCATTTTTGAAAAGATGCTCAGGTAAGTGTGAATAAGGAATGTTTCTTCTGTTGCGTTAAAGGAACCGTATGCAATACTTAAGAATTTACTCCACTGTTCAAATGAAACCTGAACTTCCCCAAACTTTTTAACATTATTAAAATGATTTGTTAATTCCCTGTTACACTCAATAAATACGCTGCCCTGGTAACCAAACGCTTCCTCAATTCTTTTTAGTGTTGCTTTCTGCCTTTCTTCCTTAAACAGGAAGCGGTCTATCCAGTAATAAAACTCTTCAAGATTTTTTTCTGTTACAACAAACGCAGCGCTCTTAACTTCATTCAGCACAAGTTCATCTTCGTTAAGTTCATTTATTTTATTAATGCAGGAGATATCAGGCACAAGAACTTTCCACGTAATAAAATCCGAAGCAATTAAAGTGTAGTTATATCCCTCACCGGAATTAAATTGCCCAATAAGGTAACCGGCTAACTGCTCTTTGGCATGTTTTAACGTTACCTTCAAATCGTTTTCAAACTCAATTATTATTTTATTATAAAGAGTATCTGCGCTGCCCCTGTGCAGTTTATCCTTACGCGGAATATTAAGGATGGCTCTTTCTGCGCCTTTGCTAATATCGTCAATTATACTTTCAATTTCCTTATCGCCCGCATACAAGCGGTTAAGCAAATCCTTAAAGAATTCTTTCTTTATGGATTCCTTGTTAGCCTTTTTAATATTTGTTAGATACGCTTTTAATATCTGTAGTTTTTCAGGATTCATATATTAACTTAATTTTGAAAGGGAAATAAATATTCACCGGAGCCCGCCACCTTTATTTATTTTCTGCAAAACTACCCCAAATAAATTTTAATCGCAATAACCTGTAAGTCGAAGCATAGCTTCGACAACCACATTACAATAAATAAAAACTGTAACAATATTAGAACACGAAGCTGTCGCTTCGTAT
This sequence comes from uncultured Melioribacter sp., assembly GCA_964537965.1. Lineage (GTDB taxonomy): Bacteria > Bacteroidota > Ignavibacteria > Ignavibacteriales > SURF-24 > SURF-24. The sequence continues at coordinate 1,092 of CAZIDB010000177.1, forward strand.
TATTTTCAAGGATTGCAATTACCACGGTCTGATAAACGTTTTTATCCGGTCTGTTGTTATGAAAGACGTATCGAAGCTTGATTACTGAGTAGTTAGTTTGAGTATGCCGTAGTCCCTATGGAAGTAACCAACATTTTCTCGTAATTATTTTTTTGTTGCAATATGCTTACAGTTACATTATTTTAGCGACAAAATATTTGAATTTTTTATGAAGTAGCTTATTAAGAATTGAAAAAACACTTTATCCTACTCATACTATTAACATCAGTATTATTTCCACAGCAAACATTACGCTGGGGAGCTGATGGAAGCGGCGGCGCTCCTTACGTATTCGCAGACCCACAAAATCCTTCAAGTTATATCGGTTATGAAAAAGAGATTGCAGAAGCTCTTGCAAAGGTTATGCATGTTAAAGAGGAGTACGTCCCTACCGATTGGGAAAGCCTTATTGCTTCACTTAACCGTGGCGAGTTTGATGTAATACTTAACGGATTAGAGCCTACTTCAGACCGGGAAAAAGAAATTTTTTTCAGCAAACCGTATTACGTCTTCCAGATGATTCTTACTGTACGCAGCGATGAAAAAAGAATTAAAAGCCTTGCTGATTGTAAGAAATTAGAAATTGAGGTTGGAACACTTGTTAACTCTGCAATGTCCCGCGTGTTGGAGAATGAGAATATTAAACTTCGCCCTTACCAGGATGTTGTTGGCGCATACCAGGATCTTGAGCTTGGAAGAATAGATGCTATACTCATGGATGATCCGGCGGAAATGTATTACGCAAGGAGTAATCCAAAACTAAAATGGGCTTGCGAACCGTTTAACCCGGGATACTTTATAATCGGTATCCGTAAAGGTGATCTTGATACAAAGAAAAAAATTGATGCAGCGATTGATTCAATAGTTAATAATGGTTCAATTGAAAAAATACTCCGCAAATGGAATATGTGGAGTGAAGCGCAGAACAAACTTAAAACCACGCTTAAATTTGATGTAATCAAGAAAAGTTTTAACTGGGGTGAAGGTTTACTAAGGTTATGTCATGCAGCAGTAATTACTGTTTTACTCGCTTTCGGAGCAATGATTATTGCTGTTGTTCTAGGATTACCACTTTCATTCGGGCAGACAAAGGGACCGAAAATCGTAAGGATACTTTGTACATCGTATATAGAATTTTTCAGAGGCACACCCGTTATAGTTCAATTACTTTTCCTTTACTTTGGATTACCGGTAATTGGATTTGCACCGCCAGGATGGCTTACGGCATTGATTGGTCTTGGTTTAAATTATGCAGCATACGAATCGCAGATTTACAGAAGTGCTTTTGATGCCGTACCGCAGCGGCAATGGGACGTTGCCTACTCGTTAGGAATGCGCCCACTGCTTGCATTACGCAGAATTATTTTTCCGCAGGCAATAAGAATTGCATTACCACCAATGACGAATGACTTTGTCGCATTATTTAAAGATACATCTGCTGCATTTGCAATTGCGGTGTGGGAGCTTGCAACCGCATACCGTGAACTTGCCAATGCAACTCAAAGTTATTTATTACTTGGTGCAGTTGTATCAGCATTCTATCTTGCAATGAGTTTGCCGCTTGCACAGGTAGCCAAGCATCTTGAGAATAAAATGAAAAGAAAAAGTTCTTCCCGTGAAGTTTCAAAAGGCTGGCAATGATTAGAATCAGGGATCTAAATAAAAGAATTAAGAACATTCAGATTCTTAAAAATGTAAGCCTTGAAATTCCTGTTGGTAAAGTGCTTGGAATTATTGGCGTTTCAGGAAGCGGCAAAACTACTTTGCTTATGTGTCTGTGCGGATTAATGAAATTCGAGGAAGGTATACTGAATTTAAATTCGCTTACAATTAATCCTGATACTTATGATAATGAAATGGAAAAAATATGGAAACTTAGAAAGGAAACCGGTGTTGTCTTTCAGCATTTGCATCTGTTCCCTCACCTATCCGCACTCGGTAATATTATTGAAGCTCCGATTCATGTTCTGAAGAAATCCCGTTCCGAAGCGACACAAGAAGCACTTGATTTATTAGCAAGAGTTGGGCTTGCAGATTCTGCCGATAAATATCCCGATCAATTATCAGGCGGCGAACAACAGCGTGTAGCCATATGTCGTGCGATTGCAATGAAACCTAAAATACTTTTCCTTGATGAACCAACAAGCGCACTGGATCCGCAAAGAAGCGCTGACATAAGAAAATTAATGAATGACTTTGTGAAAGAAGGAAGCACACTTGTAATTGTTTCTCACTCATTAAACTTTCTGAAAGGTTTGGCTGATACACTTGCTTATATGGAGAGCGGAGAGATTATTGAGTTTGGAAATGCAGAAGAAGTTATTAACTCACCAAAAGATCCGCGCACTAAATATTTCCTTGAACACTTCTAAATAAAAATTCTTATCCGGCAATTACAACTTTCACCAGATCAATCCTGGTTGGTGTTGTTTTGATTATTGTAAACCTGAATTTATCCAATTTGATTATCTCCCCTTTCTTTGGAATTCTGCCAACGAAATAAGTAATAAATCCGGCTACAGTTGAATATTCACCTTTGGGAAACTTCATACTGAAATTTTCATTAACAAAATCTATTTCAGCTTTCCCGTTTATAATAAAAGTATTATCTGCAATTTTTCTGCAGATTTCTTCCTCAGTGTCAAACTCATCTTTAATCTCGCCTAATAATTCCTCAATCAAATCCTCCATCGTAATAATTCCTGCTGTGCCGCCAAACTCATCAACGGCAATAGCAAACGAAGCTTTGTTAATGGAAAACTCCTTAAGCATGTCAGTACATTTTTTTGTTTCAGGTACAAACAAAATATTACGCAATATTTCTTTGATGCTGTCGGGTTTCTTAAACAAATCATAGGATGAGACAAAACCTTTAATGTTATCAAGGTTCTCTTCATAAACAGGCATCTTAGAATAACCTGATTCAATAAAAGCATCAAGAGTTTCATCGATAGTGCTGTTTAGCTCAATCCCGATTATTTCAGTCCGAGGTCTCATAACTTCATACACTCTAACATCGCCAAGCTTAAAAATCCTGTTTAGAATATTGCTTTCTTCATCTTCATCAATTAGCCCGCTCTCCCTGTTAACATCATACAATTCTTTTATATTGTTTTTTTTAGAAATGATCTCCGTTCTCTTTTCTGATATAAGAATGTACTGGTTCATAAACTGAGACTGCCCGCCTATAATTTTAACGAGAGGATAGCAAATCCAATAAAATATTTTTACCAATGGTATAGCAAATCTTTGTAAAGTTTCAGGATAATGTTTAGCTAAATATTGCGGCAATACTTCAACTAAAAGAATGAATAACAGAAGAAAAGCAATAACTGAATATATATTGAATGATAAAAGCGAACAAATTAAAGGATAGAAAAACGTAAGCATAATAATGTACAAAAAATATCTTGTCAGGATTACAGCTGAGAAAAAATAATTTAAACGAAAATTCTTTTTACCGGAAAACCTGAAAAGAGTTTTATTGTTTTCAACAGCTTCATCGTTCTTTTTTTTTGAGAGGTTAAATGCTGTTTCCAGAGCAAACTGAATAGCAGTAACGAACAAAATAACTATTGATAAAACAGACAGAAGCATAATTGCACTATTAAACATCTCATCCATAAACAATCATCAGAACTACAATTACATATAAAAATAAATTTATAATCATTGGCCAGTCGGTAAGCATTATTTCAGTAGCATTTTCACCTTTGCTTTTTTTGTAAACAAGGTACATAAACCGGAAAATTCCGAACACAACAAAGATAGTTGTAAATACAAGGTTCTCGCTTTGAATGTTAAAAATGGTTCTTTCAGAAACTGAATAAAGCGCATAACAAATAATTACACCGGCGCCTGAAATTGAAGCCATCTGTTCTGTAAATTCAATTGTGTACTCAGATAAAACTTTTCTTGTGATACTGCTGTCAGCAGAAATTTTCAGATTCAATTCCGATCTTCTTTTCATTATAGCAAGAAACAGAGAAATGAATAATGTTGTAAGAATTAACCAGCTTGATACATAAACCGATATTACAAACGCACCGGCTAAAACTCTTATCATAAATCCGGATGCGATTGACATAATATCGATAATGACAAGATGTTTTAACCAGACAGAATAAGTTATGTTAAGAACCACATAGATTAAGAGCGATGAGATAAATTTAATATTGAGAAAAGAACTTATGCCTGCTACGATCAGGAATAATATAACAGCAGTAACGATGCCTGTATTTCTGGAAATCTTTCCGCTTGCTATTGGTCTGTGTTTTTTTACCGGGTGCAATTTATCAAGTGCGATGTCGAATATGTCATTTATAATATAAACCGCGCTTGAGACCAGACAGAATGAGACAAACGCTAAAAGGACGAGGCTAATGTAATCGGGGTTAAAGATCTGCTTCGCAAAAATGATTGGGACAAAAACAAATCCGTTTTTAATCCACTGCGGTACACGAAGCAGTTGAAAATAATTCTTAATCATTAAAAAACAATTATCTCCTTATAAGTGCCGAAATGTTTCTTTAATTCTTCTACCATCTCGCCCAAAGTTACATAATTTTCCGATGCTTTTACAAGAACCGGCATCAGATTTTTTTGATCAGTTATTGCGCCTGATATTTCCATTAAAGATTCAACTACGTTTTGTTGATTGCGCGATTGTTTTAATTCGGCTAATCTTTTCTTTTGCAAAATTTCCACTTCGGGAGAAATCTGTAAAATTGGTATATCGATTTTTTCTTCCTCTTCAATAAAATCATTCACACCTATAATTATTTTCTCTTTCCTTTCCAGAGCCATTTGATAACGATAAGCCGCATCGGATATTTCCTTCTGGAAATAACCCGCCTCAATCGCTTCTATTACTCCACCATATGAATCTATTTGCCTGAAAATTTCTTCTGCCTGATCTACCATTCTTTTGGTTAAAGCTTCCACATAATAACTTCCACCAAGCGGATCAACTGTATTTATTACTTCTGTTTCATATGCTATAAGTTGCTGAGTGCGCAAGGCAATCTTAACTGCTTTTTCTCCCGGAAGCGCAAGCGTTTCATCCATTGAGTTTGTATGAAGAGATTGTGTTCCTCCTAATACTCCAGCTAATGCCTGGAATGCTGTTCGTATAATATTATTTTCAGGCTGTTGTGCCGTTAAGCTGCAACCTGCAGTTTGAGTATGAAATCTTAACCACCACGAGCGCGGATTCTTTGCACCATATTTTTCCTTCATTCGCTTTGCATAAATTTTCCTTGCTGCCCTGAATTTTGCAATCTCCTCAAAAAAATCTAAATGAGAATTAAAGAAGAAAGAAATTCTTGGAGCAAATGAATCGATATCCATTCCTCTTTCAATACAAGCTTCGATATATGCAAAGCCATCGGCAAGAGTGAAAGCTAATTCCTGCGCCGCGGTTGAACCTGCTTCACGGATATGATAGCCGCTTACCGAAACAGGATTCCATTGTTTAACTTCATTGGTACAGTATTCAATCATATCAGTTATTATTCGCATTGATGGTTTTGGCGGAAAGATATATTCTTTCTGCGCAATGTATTCTTTAAGAATATCGTTCTGCAATGTTCCTCTAAGTTTAGAGAAATCAATTCCTTTCTTTTTTGCAACAGCAAGATAAAAAGCAAAAATTATTGCAGCAGGAGAGTTAATTGTCATTGATGTTGAAACTGTATCAAGTGGAATTTTATCGAGAAGAATTTCCATATCAAGTAAAGAAGAGACCGAAACACCGCAGATGCCAACTTCTCCTTCACTTTCTTCGGCATCGGCATCCCAACCCATCAGTGTAGGCAGGTCGTAAGCAATTGACATTCCTGTCTGTCCGTGCTCAAGCAAATAATGGAAACGTTTATTTGTATCTTCGGGCGTACCGAATCCTGCAAATTGTCTCATAGTCCATATTTTTCCCCTGTAGCCGCTTTTGTGAATTCCTCTTGTAAAAGGAAATTCACCCGGAGTTGAAATATCCTTCTGATAATCTATATTTTTTATATCATCCTGAGTATAAAACTGATTAACAGGTTCTCCGCTTAGTGAAGTAAATTTTTTCCCATCATTGGTTTGGCTTAAATCGGAAAGGTTATTTTTATCCTGATAGAAATTATCTTGTTTCATTCCATCCCTCTCTTTTCTTCCGGTTTTTTGACCGGCCTTTAATTTTGATTATTGTACTTGTAAATAAGGGCCCCCCGCCCTGGGGGACCTTTTTTAAATAATAGAATTTTATTCTTTCTTCTACAAGTCTGAAGACAGGATTATTTCAGGAAAGTGATTTTGATTGCATTAGAAGGTTTACCATCAATTTGTAACTGAACAATGTAAATTCCGGATGAAAGAGTCTGACCGAACTGGTCTTTCCCATCAAAATGAACCTCAAAAAATCCTTCACCATATCCTGTCACATCAATAACTCTTACAAGTTTTCCAAGTGCGTTAAATATTTTAATGAACTTAACTTTTCCAACTGAAGCCGCATCAATATGAAATCTGAATGTAGTTGAAGGATTAAACGGATTGGGATAATTGCCAACAATGTATGAATCCGGTATTAAAGTCATTTTTTCGTTTTCAACAGGAGTTATCCACGGTTCTTCATAATCTGCAACATAAGCTGTATACCTGCAGCGTATACCATATTTAAGGCTCAGATCAATCAAACTATCCTTTAATGCGGCAGTCTCACCATAAATCTCAACAATCCATTCTAGTTGGTCAATCATCTCTTTTGCCCATAATGATTCAACAAACTTATTTTGGTTAGTCTTATTACTGTAATCTAAACTGAAATCATAAAAGTTAGTTCCAGATACTGAGTTTCCTGCAATACTTAAAATAGATTCGCCCGGATTTGAATATCTACCTAAAGCATAAAAATAAGAACCCGCATAAGTTGAAGGAAGTTTTTCTGGTAGCACAGAAGATAAATCTGCACGTCCATATTCCATTGCAACATCTTTAAGTATCGGCTGGCTGATCAAATCAAAAACCCGGCTCATCTTTTCACTAAGGTTATCATCTTCATCAATGTAAGTAACAAAACCATAATTTAGCTGCGCTGTCATTTCAAGCTTTGCCCTGTCAAGGTTATCACCAATACCAATCGGGAAGACTCCGGTTTTAAAAATATTTTTAGTTTCAATAGTTCTTGGATCAAGCGGAGTTCTACCGTTCGTAAAAGCGAGTATTGCATTGCTGAAGGAATTATCTTTTATCTCATTGAGGCATTCCTCAATACCGGCATCCATCCTTGAACCCCAACTTGCTGTAACTGAAGCAAGATATGTTTTTGCATCCTGAATATTTTGCGCACTTGCAGAAATTGTTGCTGTCTTCCATGGATAGACATAATAGTTATAAAGAACAATATTAAATTCATCTTTTGTGGTAAGTTGATCCAGGGATTTTGAGATTGCACTTATACTCTGACTAAGTTTATTGCCTGTCATCTCACTTGAATTGGAAAGCAAGAAGATTATCCTTCTCGGGAAAATACTATCTGCCGTTGCAACATTCTGAGGTCTTACAAACAGAGCAAAATGCCCGTCACCTGAATCTGCAGCAACGGAATAAAAATCAACATTCAACTCTGTCTGATCAACTTCATAGGTAAAGTCAAAATCTTTTGTAAGGTAAGCTTTTGGTTTTACGACTTCGACTTTCAAAACATTTAGTGATGATTCTACTAATCTTAATTCTGAACTGAATGTACTGGAATGATTTATAATTCCTGAATTGGAATAAACGTTGATATTAAACTGGAGTTGTTCAAGCGGATATGTAATGAACGCTGATGTATTCAGTGGGAAATTATAAGTTACTTTGCCCTGGTAATAATCGCATCTGCTAATATAATGGAGCATCACTTTCTGGATTCCACCAGCAGGTATGTCTTTAAGAAATACTTTAATTCCGTTTCTGCCAATGTATTTGTTTATTTCAGCAACAATGCCACCTTCGCCAGTTCCGGGATTTGTAGCCTGTTCCTTTACTTTAAGTATAGCTTTATATGCAGTGTCTTTGTACCAGTATACAAATTCTGTCGCTCGTGCATCCGGAGGAAGAGGAAAATTATAAACTGCATTAGTAGAGTCTGTCCATTCATTAACAAATTCCTGGTAAACAAATGTTTCTGCTATCAATCCATGAATATCAACATTAACAGTTGTTGATCTGTTACGCAATAAATCCTTTGGATAGTTTTCATTTGAAGGGATCATCAATCCTTCCGCAAATGAAATATTAATGAGCACGAATAAAATTATTGTAATTATCTTTTTCATTTTATTAACTCCTTCTTACTTCAGATACAGAATTTTAGCTGATTCAATATGATCTTTCTGTAATTTATCTTTAAGCGATAACTGAACCACATAAAAGCCTGCAGCAACAGGAAGACCAAAGTCGTTCCTTGCGTCCCAGCTTATTTTATTACCGCTTAATTGATCATACGAGAAGGATTTAACACATTGGCCAAGGACGTTAAATATTTTTATTTGTCCGCCGGTATAATCTTTTCCATTTACAACGAAAGTAATTGTGGGATTAAAAGGATTAGGATAAAACTTTAATGCAGGTTCAATAGTTTTATAACCACCGGCTGAGTAAGCTAATGTTGTCATTCCGCCCAAACCATTATACCTTATTTCCAACTTTATAAGATTGGATTGAGACTGAGCATTCTGAGTTGTATACGAAATAATATATTTTCCTGAGGTCTTAAACCTGCTTATGTCAAGTAAAACATCTCTGAAGTTTCCGTATATATCATAATAATTTCCACCAGTTGGAATAATAATAGGGTCATAGAATGCTGATTTGTAATATGTGGAACCGACAGCGTGAACAGTAATATCCTTTGAAAGAAGTGCATTTATTACTTCATCTTTTTTCAATTGGGTTGCCCAGTCATTTTCATGGTAATCAGCATCTGTTATCCATACAAAAATCTTCTTTGCTTCAGGTCTGAACGTAAACTGTGAAGCAGTCAGCAATGCCTGAAGTGAATTCTCCGGAGTAGGCGAAAAGTCGTATGTCAAGCTGACCATCCACGAGCCGGGCAGCATCACACAC
>CAZIDB010000178.1:0-10126 GCA_964537965.1 uncultured Melioribacter sp.
CGGAACCGCCTGATAAATCTGCGTTAACATCTTTAACGGAAAAATCTTTCATCTTAACTTCCGAACCACCGGAGCCTTCAATTTTCATATTCTTACCACTGCCTTTAAGAGTAACTTCACTTCCACCGGATAATTCAAGATAAATATCCTGGCACTTTAAATTCCCTTTCAATTCAGAACCACCCGAAAGCTCCGAGATAAAATCTTTATTTGGATTTTCAAATTTAACAATGCCTTCACTTCCTCCGCTAAGGGAAACGCCTTCCAACGATGGCATTGTAACTGTTACGTAAATGTCGTCTTCTTTGTGGTAGTTGTTCTTATCAATATAAACCCGGAGTTTTTTACCTGATTTTTCAACTTTCAGGTATCTGAAATCATCTTTGTCGGCTTTAATTTCAATACTGTATTTATCAGATTGAGTTATTTTCAATTTCATACCCCAGCCAACCGAAACAGCCTGAAAATCTTTTTCATCGTAATTCCGGGTTACCTCTTCAGCCATTACATTAATGCTAAAGAACAAGACTGAGAAAACCATGAAAGAAACAATTACGGAAAGTCTCCTGTTCATAAAATCTACCTTTACTTTGTTGTTAATTTTTTAATTAGACTTATAACGAAGTATAAATGTTACATACCGGAGAGAATTATTTCTGCCAGGAGAATCTTAATAAATTGCTTTTGTATTTTATCTGTCTTAATTTTTCAGGCAAATTTAAATAAGAACTTCAGGGAAAATTATAATGAGAATAAAAATATCCATCCTATTTTTTATGCTGATAGCTTTTTCAGTGAATATGTTACCACAGCAAAAAGATAAAGCAAAGTTTGTTGAGGGTAAAAATGAGTTTTATGAAAATATGAAGAAAGAAATTTCTTTGTTCAACAAATCCGATTCGACTAAAAAGAAAACCTTTCGGGTTGATTTTACGGGAATGAAATTTCCAACCGATAGAAAACTTTACAAAGAATACTGGCATAACGAGCCTGTTAACCAGGGAATTACAGGTACGTGCTGGAGCTTTTCAACAACCTCTATGATGGAATCTGAAGTTTACAGATTGACAAACAGGAAAGTAAAACTTTCTCCGATGTGGACGGCTTACTGGGAATATGTTGAAAAGGCAAAAAGATTTATAAATGAAAGAGGTAATTCGGTTTTTGCCGAAGGTTCCGAAGGGAATGGATTAAGAAGAATTTGGGAAATGTACGGCGTTGTTCCCGAAGCATTATATACCGGTAAATTGCCCGGACAAAAACATCATGACCATAGCAAAATGTTTGCTGAAATGAATAACTATCTTCAATCTGTAAAGGCAGCAAACAGTTGGAATGAAGAAGAAGTTATCGGAACTATTAAATCGATTATGAATCATTATATGGGAACACCGCCTGTATCGGTTTTTGTTGACGGTAAAGAATGGACGCCGGTTGAATACCTTAAAAATGTTCTTAAGCTTAAGATGGAAGATTATGTTGATATAATTTCATTAATGGAAATTCCATATTTTAAACAAGGTAAGTATGATGTTCCCGATAACTGGTGGATGGACAGCTCATATTATAACGTTCCTCTTGATGAATATATGAAAGCTGTTAAAGGAGCAATAAGAAACGGTTACACATTAGCAATCGGCGGAGATGTTTCTGAACCGGGATATGAATCACACGTAGAAGTAGGTATAGTGCCAACCTTTGATATTCCTTCAGAATATATAGATGAGAATGCAAGGCAGTTCAGATTTACTAACGGTACAACTACGGATGATCATGGCATTCACTTAATTGGTTATTATGAAAAGGATGGTAAAGACTGGTATATGATTAAAGATTCAGGTGCAGGCGCACAGAATGGCGATAACGTTGGATATTATTTTTACAGTGAAGATTATGTTAAGCTGAAAATAGTAGACTTTATGATTCATAAAGACGCCGTTAAAGATCTGCTTAAAAAATTTAATTAATAAAAATTTTATCGGAAGGGCTGCCTAAAAAGTAAAATTGTCATTACGAGCAAAGCGAAGTGATCTCACTTTCAGTATTAAATGAAAAGATTGCATTGTCGTTTCACTCCTCGCAATGACTTTCAGATTACTTTTTGGTCAGCCCCTCTTGTGAACTTCCTTAATCCGCAGAATATTCTAAATGACTGATCACAACAAATCAATTGTACTGCTAATTCTTACCGCGTTGCTCTGGAGTTCAGGTGGAGTTTTAATTAAGCTCGTTCAATGGAATCCGGTCGCAATTGCAGGCGGCAGGAGCATAATTGCTTTATTATTTATTGTGTTGGTTACAAGGAAGTTCAGAATACAATTAACCTTTATTAAAATACTTGGTGGGTTGGCTTACGCAGCAACTGTAATCCTCTTTGTCTTATCAAATAAATTAACTACTGCTGCAAATGCAATACTTTTACAGTTTACTGCTCCAATATATGTTGCATTGTTTGGTAACTGGTTCTTAAAAGAAAAAATGTCCCGTATTGACTGGCTTACAATTCTGCTTGTTATGTTTGGAATGACTTTGTTTTTTGTTGACAGATTATCTGCGGGGAGTTTAATAGGGAACATAACTGCAATACTAAGCGGTGTTGCTTTTGCGTGGCTTGTATTAACTATGCGCAAACAAAAAGATGAATCTCCGATTGAATCGGTTATTATTGGGAATTTATTAACAGCATTAATTGGCTTGCCGTTTATGTTCAGTGCAATGCCGGATTCAAACAGCATATTGGGTTTATTATTACTTGGAGTGTTTCAGCTTGGGCTCTCATATATTTTCTATTCAACTGCAATAAAACATGTAAAGGCAATTGAAGCGATATTAATTCCCGTGCTTGAACCAATTCTGAATCCTGTCTGGGTTTTATTAATCGTTGGTGAAAAACCAAGCTATTGGGCGGTTATTGGTGGAATAGTCGTAATCTCATCCGTTACATTCAGAAGTTTGTTTGTTATAATGAAGAGGAAATTGTTTTAATCATTTTAAAAAACTATAAGTCTTTTTCCAAACCGCTATCCTTAAAAAGCTTTTTATATTTTTCCGTTACCGCCTGTTTAAGATTTGGAATGTAATTTAAAAACTCTTCCAATGAGATATCTCCGCCATACTTAAAATAGTAGTCGGTAAATTGTTCAATATATTTCCTTGTAAGTATAGAGATGTTATTAAATGAAATAGTGTTGTAATTATCGAGCTTATTAAGTTTTTGTTCTTCATCCGGTCTGATTAATTCTTCCTCTTCCAAAGTTGAAAAGCTTTCAACGTCATCCTCAAGTTCCTTGCGTGCAGCCCAGTTTTTAGCTATATGAAAAAGCGTATTAAGTATTGACTGGATGTTTTCATTTCGCTCAATCAGTAATTTGTCTTTAATAGTAATATTGCCTGCATCAATTTCAAATTTGGAAAGGAGTGTAGGAAGGTCTATCAGTTTGTTTTTATTAATTGCTATCTCTTTAAATTTTTCATGAATGGTTTCATCAAAAGCAATATCGCAATCGCTGTTTATTTTATTCTCCTTCAGCAGGTTAACAATCAAATCTTTTTGATCAGGGCATTTTCTTGACAGGTATTCTTCTGTAAGATCAAAGTTTCTGAAGCAATCCTCCGGCTGATCTACCATACTTATGAGGAAAGATTTAAGTTTAATAAGAGTAAGAAAGAGATCGAAATTGTCCTTGTTCATTTTACCGTCCGCTGCAAATAATCAATTTTACATTGTGAAATTAAGTATTTCCTTTTCAACATTAAAACAATAATCGAATATTTTCAATCAAAGTTTATTTAACATAAAATATGAAAGGAAGCAGTGAAGTAAATATTATGAAATAAAAAAGGCGGTGTAATAACCGCCTTGTAATTCTTAACCTAAATAAGCCTGAAGCTGCTGGCTTCTGGATGTATGACGCAATCTCCGGATTGCCTTTTCCTTTATCTGTCTGACTCTTTCACGTGTAAGATTCAGTTTCTCACCGAGTTCTTCCAATGTTAAAGAGTATTCGGTATCAAGACCAAAGTAATAACGGATAACAGTTGCTTCTCTTTCTGTAAGAGTGGAAAGTGCGTCGTTAATTTCATTCTTTAACGATTCTTTCATAAGCAAATGATCAGGTGTCTGTGTCTTATCGTCATGAATAACATCAAGAAGGTTGTTACTGTTATCGTCACTTTGAGCAAACGGGGCATCCATAGAAATATGACGGCCGGAAATTTCAAGTGCATAAGCAACTTCTTCCTCGTCCATTTCAAGTTCTTTAGCTAATTCGGCAACGGTAGGCTGTCTTTCGTAAAGTTGTTCAAGTTCATTATAAGCTTTGGCAATTTTATTTAATGCGCCAACCCTGTTTAAAGGTAATCTTACCATTCTTGCATGATCACCGAGTGCCTGTAAAATTGATTGTCTGATCCACCAGACAGCATAGGATATAAATTTAAATCCTTTTGTTTCGTCAAACTTTTTCGCGGCTTTAATCAAGCCAACGTTACCCTCATTAATGAGGTCGCCCAGGGAAAGTCCCTGGTTCTGGTATTGTTTAGCAACACTAACAACAAAGCGCAGGTTTGCCTTGGTAAGTATTTCCAAAGCTTCCTGGTCACCCTGTTTAATACGGATAGCCAAATCAACTTCATCATCCGGGGTAAGTAGATCTACTTTACCTATTTCCTGGAAATATTTATCAAGCGACTGGCTTTCGCGTTGTGTGTATTGCTTAGTTATTTTCAAATTAAACCACTCCTTTAATTTGTTAGGAATCTATTTAGAAATTTCTTTTCAGAAAACTTGTTTTTTCATTTTTTTTGTTATATTTGGGCAGGAAATGATAACCCACCAGCATTTACAGCTAAGTTCTATTTTTCAAAACACCAAATTTAACTATTTGATTCATTACTTTAAACAAGAAAATCAATAAACTTGAAAATATTATCGTTTACAGAGTAATTTGACTGAAAAAAATCAAATTTGTTTCTGGAAATTCTGAAAGAATTCTATAGCATTATTAATTATCGAAAAAAAATCCTTTGTTTTTAACGAATATTTAAAGTGTCATAAGGTAAAAATTTTGCCCCGAAAACAGAAATTATGCTTTTTACAAGTTTGATTTCTGTAGTAATTTTATTCTTTGAAATCTGTTTTATATTAAACCTGCGATTTTCCAATGAGGTCTTTAGAACAAAGACTTCTTCAATTCCTCAAGTTTTTGAGCAAAATCCTCGATCTTATTTATGGGGATGTCCTTTGCTATATTTCTTAAGTCAATTTCTTTTGAAGCAATAAGTTTTTTAAGCGGGTGGTTTTCGTTGATAGTAACTTTATCTTCAGGAATCCATTCCATCATATCGTTAGGTGAGCAATGAAATATGAGGCATAATTTTTCAATCTGGGCTGGAGTAAAAGCAGATACTTTACCGTTCACAATTCTGTAGGCAGCATCTTTTGAAAAACCTGCATGGATAAGGAATTGTGCCGGCTTTAGGATCCCCTTCATTTTAAACAATCGCTCAAAATTATATTTAAGCACTCACAAACTCCAAAGAAAATTACAAGGATGAGGATACCGAATACTCAATTTGGGGTCTTTCTCCGATACCCATCCCTGTTGTGGTTGACAAGAGAACGATTCCGGTAAGCAAAATACAAACTTGTTTGAAAAATTGCAATAATATTTTTTAAATCAGCGAAAAATATTTTTCTTAGTAAGAAACTAAAATTGAATATTACAAAAATTTATTTAACTAATAGTAAAAATTTTGTTATCTGGTAAATTCTAATTGAATATAATATAGCTACTATTGTAATATTAGATATTCAATTTCGTATATCTGTAATTATAAATGGAATAATTGCAGAATAATATGCGGAATATAGAAATCTATATGTATTAAATAGAATAATATTTGTATCAAGCGAAAATATAAGTTGAATATTGCCAGATTTAATTGAAAAATTTGCGAAGAAAAATGCAATAAATCAAACTACAAATTGATTGTTTCGATTAAATTGCGGGAAAATGTAAGGAACTGATGGAGTATTACAAAAATTGACTGACGTAAAAGCTCTATTAGTTCATAAAGGAGAATGGTGAGGTAATAAATTGACACGTATGAATAACGAAAATAAGATAGAAGAGAAAAATTATTCATCAGAAATGAATCCTATAACATATTCATAGAGGAATAAAGAAAAAGCATTTCAATCCAAAGCAATTTTAGCTAAAGAGATCCATACTTATTCTGAAGATTACAGGCATTATACCTCTGAGTTTAAGATGAATTTATTTGTAAAGCAGGTTAATATAAGTCCGGCAATAATTGTTGGATTCTGAAGCATAATAATATTCTTTCTTACTGATTGAGCAACCTTACCCTTGTGGTTAGCTGCCAGAAATTCAAAAAGTATTTTGTAGAGTAATTATTGATATAAAAATATTTGCCTCAATAATTACAAAAGAAAATTATGCAAATAAGATAATTCTTAGCAGATGAAACAGAGATAAAAAGAAAGGAAATAACTGCGGAAACAAAGTTAAATAATTCTGTAACACGAAAACATTTTAAGGAGTGATTTTTGCTTTTAAAAGAAATTATTTTGTGAAAAGCAGAAATAACAGATATATTTCCTGCAATATCAATTTTGTTTAAGGGAAAAGGATAATGAATAGGTGTTTACTTGCTGTTTCTCTTTTTGTTATTGCTTCAAAATTATTTAGCCAGCCATTACTTATTAAAGACATAATAGATCCACAGTCCAAGTATTATGCTATACTTGATACTACTGGCATTGCCAAAGTTGATTCTATTCTTTCTGAATTAAAAAAATCAAGCACTGTAAAAGAAGTCCTGTTGGCAGGGAAAGAAGATTTCAATAATATTTCTATGAAAGAAAAACTGAGCAATCAGAATATAATTCTTGCCGGCTTGTTTATTAAAGATAATATTATCTGGAAGGTTTTGAATAAAGGCGCCTACCTGGTAACAAGGGAAAGATTTGGATCTATTCCACCAAATGCAGGATTGAAATGTGTCGGAGAAAATCCTGCCGGTAACGGGTTTGCCGTTGTTTATACATCAAATACTCTCTTGGGGTTAAAAGAAATTTTATCGTTCAAAGAAAACGAAAGTTCCTTTTATGCTGTAATGAACGGAAAAGTTGCTGAGAGTTTATTGCTTAACAGCAGTTTTAACATAGAAAGCTTTACTACTTTTGATTTAGTGGAATCCCCGAAAATAGAACTTGCCAAAGCTATAGATGATATGAATTTCTTTTTCAACACACTTCAATCTGTTCATCCTCAACCGTTAAAAAATATTTTGCCAAACGATTACCTTAATCTAAAAAAGAGAATTGCTGATACGCTTGTTGTACTTGATAAAAGCAATGACCTGACTATTGCGGATTTATCTATGCTTCTTGCGGAAGCCGCAGAGAAAATTAAGGATGGACACACAAGCCTTTTGCCGCAAGTAAAAAATCCTAAACTTGCAAAGATGCCACCGTTTAGAATGAAGTATGATAATGGCAAAATATTAATAGCGAAGGCAATTAATGAAGCATCTGCTTATTCCGGCAGTGAGGTATTAAAAATAAACAATAAAGTATTGGAGGAATTTTTTGCTCCCGTATTCAATATGATTTCCGGAGAGAAAAATATTTTCAAATGGTCGCGGTTTATTAGCTCGCAGGATAAATATCTTGCCGCAAAAAATATTTTTAACACGGAAGATGCAGTTCTAACACTGAAAGATAATAACGAAAATATCATTGATGTTCATATTAAGCCGGTAGATATTGCAGCTTACGCTAAAATTCCAATAGAAAAGCAGAAAGTGTTAAGTAATAATTTTGAATTTTTGAATGATGGAAAGACAGCATTATTCCATTACAATTCATTCGTTTTATCTGATAAAGAGAAAGCCCTTGTTGATTCTCTTTTTAAAATGATGAACGTAAACAAAACGAAAAACTTAATAATAGACCTGCGTGATAACGGCGGCGGTAATTCGGGTATTGGAGATTATATAATAAGCTATCTTACTTCAAAACCATATTGTATGTTTGGAAAAATTGAAGTTAAGCTCTCCAAAGAAATATTAGCAGCAGGCGCCGATAAAGAATATGCGGGACTTGAAGGTTTAACAATTACACATAATTCTGAATTGACTAAACCTGAAGAAAGAGAACATAAATTTGCCGGGAAGACAATTGTATTAACAAGCAATAATACATTTTCATCTGCGGCAGATTTTGCTGCAGTAATAAAAGATTTTTTTATTGGAACAATTATAGGCTCTGAAACCGGCGGAATGAGACAATGCTTTGGGGATGTATTTAGCTTTGAAACACCTAACAGTAAAATTTCTTTCGGCGTTTCCTACAAGGTTTTTTACGCGCCGGTCCCAAAACCAGGCGATGAATATCATGGGACTATTCCGGATATAGAAATAAATGATGAGTTGCTGAAGGATTATACAAATTCTCAGGATCCAATCCTTGACTTTACGTTGGATTACCTGGAGAAATAAAATTTTACTGAAAATGATTTGATGGAATTATTTTAAACCATTAAAACCGTTGTGAATTTTGTAATATAACCTTATACAATCCTCATAATAAAACTGCTCCACCTTTAAGCAGCCAGATAGCGGACAAATATTTTATAGGTTAATTGTTGTTTTATATTTGTTTTTACTAAATTAGCGCCAGGTTAAACATAGGGGACTTTAAAATTATTAAGGTTTCCGGCTAAAAATGTTTTTAAGGTTGAAAAGATTATAAGGTCTGTAGATATTAAATCGCACTTCTATAAAATCAGTACAAGCTTAACTGTTACTAATGTTATAATAATTTGCATTAAATGTAATTTGAAGAAAGCGGGTAAGATTATTATTCTTTCAATAGGAATTTAAAATGAATGAAAATAATTTAATTACTCTAAATGAGAATAGTCAAGAAGGCATTCAAAAAAAAGCTAAAGAAAAGATTATTAGAAATGTAATTAAATTATTGCCAATACCTAGAATCGGTGAAATCGTTGACTTGATACTTGCTTTAGATGATGCAGAAAAAGAACAAGCAATTGAAGATGCTATACAAACACTACTATCATTTACAGATAACTTAGATCAACGAATGATATTAGTTGAAGAAGATATGGAAGTATTAAAAAAAATAGTACTTAAAAATATACTTGATATAAAAAAGCTTGAAGAAAATTATTCAAAAAAATTAAATGATTTATTAGTTAGTAAATCATTCTACAATTCATTGAAACTGAAAGAACTATTAAAGATCTTAGTAAGTGAAATAGCGCAAACATTTGAAAATACAAATGAGCTTCTCGCGGGACAAAAGCAAACAAATGACGGGATAAAATCTATTCTTGAATTACTAAAAAAAAGAAATCCAGACCTTGGATTGACAGCCAATCCACATTTAGCGCCTAGTCTGGAAATCTCTGAACAAGATAATAATACAATAACTTTGCTTGAAGATGAATTCATTAAAAGCATTAATTTATTAGTTGATAACAATGATATTGATATTGCATTAAACAAAATTGAAGAAATCTTAACAAAAGAATTAAATCCTATCTTTAAAACAAAACTAATCTCGACCAAAGGGAATATTTATATTAGAATTGGAGATGAAAATAAAGCAAAAGAAATATATGAATGGCTAAAATTAACAGGTAGTGAAACTGAAATTAAATATAAATTTTTTATTAGATATGCTGCCATTATTTCTGATGAAGACTTAAAGACTATTTCATTAAATAAAATGAAAGAATTAGGTGCATCTAATAAAATATTATTAAATGTCGAAATCTTGTATCATTCCATGCGAGGAGAATTTGATAAAGTAATAGAATTAATTATAGTGGATAAAAGCTTATGATAGAGATAAAAGAAGAATTAAAAGACAGTAGTGAAACTTACTACCATTTAGGTGTTGCCTATTTAGCTAAAAATGATTTTAATAAAGCTAAGAGTTCATTAGTAAAATCAAATGAAATAAAATATAACCCACACACAGAGTTTTTGATATTATTAACTGATGTAATACCCATTATGCACAGAATTGGGGCACTTTTTACATTAACAGAAACAGAAAAACAAATTCTAA
>CAZIDB010000179.1:0-10107 GCA_964537965.1 uncultured Melioribacter sp.
AAATGCTTTTTGATGTTAATGGTTTACCAATAAATGAATGGGAAAAAAGACTTTTCTCCTTTGGTGAAAATACCAATCTGAATGATTTTGTCTGGAGAATGAAAGAGCTTAATTTGCCAAACAGCATTTTTGTTGATTGCACTACAAGCGAATTAATTCTATCCAAGTATCTTGAAATACTAAGCTCAAGTATTTCAATTGTTACACCTAATAAAAAAGCTAATTCAAGCAAATACGAATTTTATCTTGAACTAAAGCATACGGCACAAAAATATAATGTGAAATTCCTGTATGAGACTAATGTTGGCGCCGGTCTTCCGGTAATTAGTACATTGCAGGATTTGGTTTCAAGCGGAGACAGAATTCTTAAAATTGAAGGAGTCCTTTCAGGAACGCTTAGTTATATCTTCAATACTTATGATGGACAGGTACCATTCTCCAAAATTCTTAAAGATGCGCAGGAAAAAGGTTTTACCGAACCTGATCCGCGTGATGACCTGAACGGAATGGACGTTGCAAGAAAATTAATTATACTAGTAAGAGAAGCCGGATATAAACTTGAACTTGAGGATATAAACGTCGAAAATCTAATTCCTGCTAAAGCAAGAGGAAAAGGTTCAATTGATAAATTTTATGAAATTCTGAAAAAATATGACAAGGGTTTTGAGAAGCGCAGAAATGATGCCTCGAAAGAAGGTAAAGTATTAAGGTACATCGCAAAATATGAAAACGGAAAATCTGAAGTATCGCTTAAAGCTGTTGGCAAAGAACATCCGTTTTACTCATTATCCGCAAATGATAATATCCTGTCATTCAAAACTGTTTATTATTATGAAAGACCAATTGTAATACAGGGACCGGGTGCCGGTGCAGAAGTTACATCCGGCGGTATCTTTGCAGATATTATCCGAATAGGAAATTATTTAATCTGAGGAATAGAATGAAAAAATTAAAAGGGAAAATTCCGGTTGCGATTTTAGGTGCTACCGGCAGCGTTGGGCAAAAATTTATCGAGCTTCTTTCAAATCATCCTTGGTTCGAAATAAAAGAAGTTGCAGCTTCTGAAAGATCTGCCGGGAAAAAATACAAAGATGCGGTTAACTGGATTTTAACATCTCCCCTTCCTGAAAAAATCGGTAATCTAATTGTAAAAGAATGCGATACAAATCTTAGTTCGAAAATTACTTTCTCCGGATTGGATGCCGGAGTAGCAGGTGAAATTGAAAGCAACCTTGCTAATGCAGGTTATTATGTAATATCAAATTCAAGAAATCATAGATTCGATAAAGATGTTCCTTTACTTATTCCTGAAGTCAATCCGGATCATTTGGAGTTAATTAAAGCGCAATCCTACAAAGGAGCAATAGTAACCAATCCCAACTGTTCAACAATAGGATTAGTGCTGGCATTAAAACCTCTCCAGGATAAGTTTGGTTTGGAAGCAGTAAATGTAGTTACGATGCAAGCCTTATCCGGTGCTGGTTATCCCGGTGTTTCTTCACTTGATATTGTTGATAATGTAATTCCTTTTATTGGTGGTGAAGAAAAGAAAATGGAAACCGAGCCATTGAAAATTCTTGGTAGTCTGAAAAACGGAAAAGTTAAAAATCTGAATCTTAAAATAAGCGCACAGTGCAACCGTGTAGCTGTGCTGGACGGCCATCTGGAAACTGTTCAGATAAAACTAAAGAAGAAAGCTTCAATTGAAAATATCATAAATGAATGGAAGAGTTTCACTTCCATAGCACAGAAATTAAAATTGCCTTTAGCGCCACTTCACCCAATTTATTATTTAGAGCAGGAAAAATATCCGCAACCAAAACTACACCGTAATCTTGATAAAGGAATGGCAGTAAGTATCGGCAGGTTACGCGAATGTTCTCTGTTTGATTATAAGTTTGTTGTACTTTCACATAACACTGTTAGAGGTGCTGCAGGCGGAGCAATACTTAATGCTGAACTGATGCTGAAATTAAATTACTTCAAATCAATTAAATAAAATGAAAACCTATGAAAAATGAAATTAAAGTTTTTGCTCCGGCCTCAGTTTCTAATGTTGCCTGCGGTTTTGATGTAATGGGTTTTGCAATCAATGAACCTGGTGATGAAATCATTTTAAGATTGTCTGAAAAGAGTGGTGTTGTTATAACAAAGATTACCGGTGATAACGGAAAGATTACATATAATCCAAATCAGAATACTGCCGGTGCTCCTGTAATTTCAATGCTTAAACATCTTAATAAAGAAAAACAAGGAGTTGAGATTGAGATTCATAAAAAGATGCCACTCGGCAGCGGAATCGGTTCAAGTGCGGCAAGCGCTGTAGCGGCCGCATTTGCAGCAAATTTAATTCTGGAAGCGAATCTACCGAAGAATGAAGTTTTAAATTTTGCACTTGAAGGTGAAAAAATTGCAAGCGGCGCAATTCATGCTGATAATGTTGCTCCCTGTTTATACGGCGGTTTTATTTTAATCCGTGGGTATAATCCAATTGATATAATTGAAATTCCTGTTCCTGATAATTTATTTTGCACCATCATTTATCCTCACATTGAAATTAAGACAAAGGAAGCACGTGAGATTTTACCAAAAGAAGTAAAACTGGTTGATGCCAAAACTCATTGGGGAAATACAGCAGGACTTATAGCCGGGTTGATGACGAACGATTTGAATCTTGTAAGCAGATCTATCCAGGATGTAATTATCGAACCGGT
The DNA here is from genome assembly GCA_964537965.1 of uncultured Melioribacter sp. Classification (GTDB taxonomy): domain Bacteria; phylum Bacteroidota; class Ignavibacteria; order Ignavibacteriales; family SURF-24; genus SURF-24. The sequence continues at coordinate 2,715 of CAZIDB010000179.1, forward strand.
CAGGGCTAAACTCATTCCAAATTATTATGGGATTAAGAATGCAGCTTTAGATGCAGGTTCTTTAGGTTGTAACATTTCCGGTTCCGGTCCATCAATTTTTGCTTTATCAAGCTCAATTGAATCTGCTAATAAAATTGGAGAAGCAATGCAGAAAGAAGTTGAAAAAATTCCACTTGGTTGTAATGTGTACGTTTCTAAAATAAACAAAGAAGGACCAAGGGTAATTTAACTATGATTACAGATTCAGGATACGCATTTATAAATTATTCAAAATTGAAAAAGATTATCATGCAATTGTATCATACTCTTACTCTTGCTCTTATTCTTACTCTAACAACGATATACTAATATGAAATTTTACAGTACAAAAGGAAAAAGTGAATTAGTCGGTTTCAGAACTGCAGTTGTAAAAGGGATTGCGGATGATGGCGGACTTTATCTTCCGAAAGAAATTCCGGTTCTGCCGGACTCATTTTTTAAAAACTTAAGTGAATTATCTTTCCATGAGATTGCTTTAACCGTAACAGGATTATTTGCCAACGAAGTTAGCAAAAAGGATTTAAGCGATATAATCCAATCGGCGTTCAACTTCCCTGTTCCAACAGTAAAGCTTGATGATAATTTATATGTACTTGAATTAACGCACGGTCCTACTCTTGCTTTCAAAGATTTTGGCGCACGTTTCATGGCAAAAATGCTTTCACATTTTATAAAGGATGAGAATAAAGAAGTTGTAATTCTTGTTGCTACTTCAGGTGATACAGGCAGCGCTGTTGCAAATGGATTTTATAATGTTGAAGGTATTAAAGTGGTTTTGCTTTATCCTTCCGGTATGGTAAGTAAAATTCAGGAACAACAGCTTACTACACTTGGAGGAAATATTACTGCTTTGGAAATTAAAGGTACATTTGATGATTGCCAGCGGCTTGTTAAAGAAGCTTTTGCTAACGAAGTTCTTAATAAAAAACTAAATCTTACAAGCGCAAATTCAATTAACATTGCAAGATTAATTCCCCAGTCATTATACTATTTCCATGCATTCGGTTCCGTTCAAAACAAGAATAAACCAGTTGTGTTTTCTGTACCAAGCGGAAACCTGGGAAATCTAACGGGTGGAATACTCGCGCATAAAATGGGTTTGCCGGTTAATAAATTTATTGCCGCCGCTAACGCAAACAAAGTTTTTCCGGACTACATTAAGACAGGAAAGTTTACTCCTGCTCCAACAATCAAAACAATTTCAAATGCAATGGATGTTGGCAACCCAAGCAACTTTGAGAGAATTGCTACAATCTTTCTGAATGAAGCTGAGAATGTTCGTAAAGTAATTTTCAGTGATTCATTCAGCGATGTGGATACTTATGAAGCGATGAATGAGATTTATAAAAAATATAATTATATAATCGATCCTCATGGCGCTGTAGGCTATCTTGCCAATAAAAAATATTCCGAAGAATTAATTTATGATTCAATCTCAATCATTTTGGAAACAGCGCACCCTGCAAAATTTTCATCTGAAGTAAAGAAAGCAATTGGAATTGAAGTCGTAATTCCTGAACGATTAGGCGAATGTTTGAAAAAAGAAAAACAGAGTGTAGTTCTTTCAAAAGAATTTAATGAATTAAAATCTTTCCTACTCGAAACAAACTAAGGTGTGAAATGGATAAATCAACTAAAAAAGTAGCAATACTTGGTACAGGAAATATCGGTTCTGCAATAGCAGAAGGTATGATAAGCTCTAAACAATTTAAGGCTGAAGATATTTTTATAACAAGACGTAATGCAGGACTCCTTGCCCCTTTCACAAAAAAAGGTTTTAAGACTGGTACAGACAACTTAGTTGCGGTAAAGAATTCTGAAGTAATAATTATTGCAGTTACTCCCCAGCAACTTGATGGTTTGTTAAACGAAATTAAAAAAGTATTAGATGTTAAAAAGCATATCCTCATATCAATTGTTTCAGGCGCCTCTATAAAAGAAATTAAGGAAAGAATCGGGAAGAATGTTCCTGTTGTAAGAGCAATGCCAAATACTGCAATTGCAATTAAGGAATCAATGACCTGCATTGCATCAGATGCAAGCGTAAATGTTTTAGACATTGCAAAAAGCATTTTTAATTCGGTTGGTCAAACAATGGTAATTGATGAATCATTAATTGGTCCGGCTACAGCACTTTGTGCATGCGGAATCGCATTCTTCTTGAGGGCAATAAGAGCAGCTTCCCAGGGAGGAATTGAAATTGGATTTCATTCAGAGGATGCATTGCTGATGGCAGCACAAACTGCAAAAGGAGCCGCTTCGCTCTTAACAAAAGGTTTAAGCCATCCTGAAAAAGAAATTGATAAAGTCACTACTCCGATGGGAATTACAATTTCCGGTTTGAACCAAATGGAACATAACGGATTTAGTTCAGCAATGATAAAAGGAATTGTAACATCAGCAGAGAAAGCTGCAAAAATTTATTCGCCCAAAAAATAATTTTAAGAAAAACTTGACAACAGGAATTTTTGAAGTTATCTTAGAAGCAGAAATTAGTTCTTTATAAAATTATCTCTTATCGAGAAAGGCTGAGGGAACAGGCCCTTTGAAGCCTTAGCAACCGTTTTCTGTTACAACCGGAAGAGCCAGGTGCTAAATCCTGCCCATAATATGGGAAAGATGAGTAGTAAGGTAAATATAGATTTTTATTTAAAACCTCTTTAGCATCTTTTCCTAAAGAGGTTTTTTGTTTTTAAACTATAACTAAATGAAAGGCTCAATATGAGTAACAATAAGATACCCTATAAGTATGAAACACTGCAGTTACATGCAGGACAAGAACCGGATTCAGCAACAAAATCCCGTGCGGTTCCAATTTATCAAACGACATCCTACACTTTTGATGATGCAAACCATGCTTCCGATTTATTCGCTTTAAAGAAATTCGGAAATATATATACAAGAATAATGAATCCAACAACTGACGTATTTGAAAAACGTGTTGCTGCCCTTGAGGGCGGTATCGGAGCACTTGCAACTGCATCAGGTCACTCCGCACAACTTCTTGTAATTACTAATATTGCACAATCTGGCGATAATATTGTATCATCAAGTCATTTGTATGGCGGAACATATAATCAATTTAAAGTTACCTTCCCAAGATTGGGTATAAATGTAAAATTTGCCGGACAAGATACTCCAGATGAATTTGAAAGCCTGATTGATGAAAACACAAAAGCTGTTTATATCGAAACAATTGGAAATCCTAAACTAAACATTCCCGATATTGAAGCGATTGCAAGTATAGCACATAAGAATAATATTCCTTTGATTGTTGATAATACTTTTGGTGCCTGCGGATTTCTTGTCCGCCCAATTGATTTTGGCGCTGACATAGTTGTTGAATCCGCAACTAAATGGATTGGTGGTCATGGTACATCTCTCGGTGGTGTAATTGTGGATTCCGGAAAATTCAATTGGGGCAACGGTAAATTCTCTGTCTTTACTGAACCAAGTCCTGGTTATCATGGACTTAAATTCTGGGAAGTGTTTGGGGAAGGTAGCCAATTCGGAAACATTGCTTTTATTATTCGGGCAAGAGTTGAAGGTTTAAGAGATTTGGGACCTTGTGTTAGTCCTTTTAATTCATTTCTTTTACTGCAGGGATTGGAAACACTCTCTCTTCGCTTGGAAAGACAATCTGAAAACGCATTGAAATTAGCAAATTGGTTAAAGAATGATAACAGAGTTGATTGGGTTATATATCCGGGGCTAAAAGAACACGAAGATTATGAAGTTGCAAAAAAATATTTCAAACGAGGTTTATTTGGTTCTATGCTTTGCTTTGGCATTAAAGATGGACTTGAAGCCGGAAAGAACTTTGTAAACAATGTTAAACTTGCAAGCTTACTCGCTAATGTAGGAGATGCAAAAACTCTTGTAATTCATCCGGCATCAACCACTCATTCACAACTAACAGAAGAAGAACAGATTGCTGCCGGAGCAAGTCCTGATCTCATTCGCGTGTCGGTTGGTTTTGAACATATTGATGATATTATTGAAGATTTTAATTCAGCATTAGATAAGATTAAATGAAAGCAGAAATAGCAACTAAAGATAAAATAACAGCAAAGACCAGGTTCATTCGTCTTTATGATGAATATAATCCTTTGGCAATGGAGTCGGGAGAATTTCTTGCTCCAATTGATGTTGCATATCAAACGTATGGCAGCTTAAACAATGATGGAACTAATGCAATTTTAATTTGCCAGGCATTAACCGGAAATGCTCATGCTGCCGGTATTCAATTAGAAGTTGAAAGCGATCCGAATTCAGAATTCGATTTATTGAAAAAATATAGTACGATGTTCCTTGGAAAATCCGGCTGGTGGGATGGTGCGATTGGTCCGGGTAAAGCATTTGATACTGAAAAATATTTTGTAGTATGTTCTAATTTTTTGGGAAGCTGTTACGGTACTACAGGACCGTCATCGATTAATCCTGTTACAAACCAGATGTACGGAATCAACTTCCCTGCTGTTACAGTTAGAGATATGGTTAAAGTTCAGCATCAATTATTAAGAAAACTTGGTGTGAATAAATTAAAAACCATTTCAGGCGGATCACTCGGCGGAATGCAGGTTCTTGAATGGGCAGTTATGTATCCTGATATGATTGAAACAATAATTCCTATTGCTACGGCAGCAAAGCATTCTGCCTGGGGCATTGGCTTAAATGAAGCTGCCCGCCGTGCGATTACTAACGATCCTAAATGGCTTGATGGTGATTATGTTGAACAACCGGAAAAAGGATTGGAACTTGCCCGCATAATTGCAATGATTTCTTACCGGAGCAGTGTATCATTCGAAAAGAAATTTTTGCGAGCAAGAAGCAGCATTGATAATTTGTTTAACATTGATAAGAATAAATTTGAAGTGCAGAATTATCTTGATTACCAGGGCAAAAAACTTGTTAAAAGGTTTGATGCAAACACATATCTATACATTGCAAATGCTATGGACTTGCACGATATCTCTTTTAACCGCGGTAGAATAGAAGATGTTCTTGGAAGCATTAGAGCAAAGACTTTATCAATCGGAATTTCAAGTGATGTCCTTTATCCCGCGCAGGAGCAAGTTGAATTTGCCAAACATATTCCGGACTCAAAATATGCAGAGATTAAATCGATTTACGGTCATGATGCATTTCTTATTGAGTTTGAACAGCTCAATGATATTATTAAAGATTTTCTAGATTAAAATTAAACTTTCCTTGTAACAAGTTTGTTGACACTATCAAACTAATTAAATATTTTGTCAAACAAATAATTTATATCTAATAATTCATAGGAGAGTTTTATGATTAGCGAAAAAATGGCTGAGGCATTAAACAAACAAATTAATGCTGAATTATATTCCTGGTATTTATATCTTGCTATGTCCACTCATTTTGAAGATCAGAATTTTGCCGGAACTGCAAAATGGCTTAAGCTGCAGGCAAATGAAGAAATGGATCATGCGATGAAATTTTTACATTATCTTAATGAAGTTGGTAAGAAAGTGGAATTATCAAAAATTGATAGTCCATCCGAAAAATTTGGTAATCACGTGGAGGTTTTTGAACAGGTTGTTGAACATGAACTTTATATCACAAAAAGGATTAACGATTTAGCTGACATTGCTTTTGAAGAAAAGGATCATGCAACCCTTAACTTTTTAAGCTGGTTTGTTAAGGAACAGGTTGAAGAAGTTGGCACAGCTAAACAGATATTAGAAAAGATTAAGATGGCTGGCAATTTCGGTGGTGGTTTGTTTATGATTGACCGTGAACTTGGAATGAGAGCTTAGTTTAATTAAATCCAGCCGGGGAAAACCAGGCTGGATTTTTTCAATTCAAAATATAAATTTGTAATCTTAGCGTTAACACCTGGGTGTTGTAAAACTATAATCTTTAAATATCACCCTGAAGGTTGAACCTTTTCCTTTTACGCTTTCCACTTCAATATCAAGTTTATTAATCTCACAATATTTTTTTACAAGGGCCAAACCAAGTCCATTCCCTTCGTAACGTCTTGTATAACCCTGTTCCTCCTGCCCGAAAGGTTTAAATAAATTCGGCAGATAGTCTTCAGATATTCCAATGCCGGTATCATTAATTTCTATAACAAGGTCTTTGTGGTTTTTATGGTAATCCAGGATGATATTTATATGACCTTTACTCGTGTACTTCACAGCATTATTAACAAGGTTTTCAAAAATCTGAACCATTGTATATTCATCACCAATAGTGTAGACTTCCGAATAGTCGATTTTGCTACAAAGACTAAGTTCTAAGCCTTTGCTGTTTGCGTTAGTTTTAAATTCAAGATATAACTTTTCAAGAACATCCTTTAAAAGATTTATCTGGCGAAAATATGGTTCATAAGTACCAATCTGAATTTCAGACATATTTAATATCATATCAATTGTTCTAATGATTCTTTTCCCGGCATTTTCAATACCCACAAAGCTGATTTTCATATCATCCGGAGTAGATTCATATAATTCTTCTTTAATTAATCCTGCAAAACTTAGAATGGTATTGATTGGACTTCTGATTTCATGAGACATCTGAGCAAGGAATTCAGATTTCAACTGATCAGATTTTTCTGCTTCTTCCTTAGCTTTTCTAATAGCCTCCTGATTTTTTTTCCTTTCAGTAATATCTCTTGATAAAGCAGTTATTGCAATAGGTTCTTCCTTTTCATTCAATATCATTGCAGTACTTACTTCAACAGTCATATAAGTATTATCTTTTTTTAAAAGAGAAAGTTCATAACCCTGACACATATTATTTTTATATGTTTCTTTCACAATTTCATCGATAGTAGTATGATTTTCCGGTGCAACAAGGGATTTAATTTTCTTTCCAATAAGCTCGTTAGAAGAATTATATCCCAATACCTGGGCGGTTTTCTGGTTGCATATAATTATTTTACCTTCAAGGTCAGCAAGTACAATTGAATCAGGTGAAGTCTCAACTAAGGTACGGAATTTTTTTTCTGAAGTTTCGAGAGCGCGCTCAGCTTTTTTACGCTCTTCTTCTTCCTTTATAATTGCTTTGGCTTTAATAATCTTAATAGAAAAATAAACAATTAAAGCAATGATAATGATAAATATAATTGACCATTTTGTTAAGAAGCCCTGCATTTCTGCAATAACTTCAGATCTTGGAGTAGATATAATAATTGTCCAGAAGCTATCTAAAATATTGACAGGATAGAACAGAACTTCAATTGTTCTGTTTTCACCTCCATCGTCCATTTGTTGAATTGTTGCTGTACCTGCGATTCCGTGGGTAGCTTTACTAATCATATTAAGAGATGAAGGAGAATCCTTATAAATATCACTCCCCTTCTTAAAGAGATATCTCGAAT
>CAZIDB010000180.1:0-10089 GCA_964537965.1 uncultured Melioribacter sp.
CTCTAAGCTAATTCTTAAACCTACAGGTTCACCGTATTTTGTTGTATCCTCAAGAATTCTAACAGGAATAAATGGTGTTCTTACATCAACATGCCCGGCATGTTTAACCAGGAATTCCATCGAAGTTAAACCTTCTTTTTTACCTTTCAGGTGAAATGCCCAATCAGTAGGACTATCCTGAACTACTGATAAATAAGAGGTATCAGTAATATTCCAGCCAAAAGTATGGTCAGCGTCTGCAGGTGCATTGATTATATTTTTCCCTGCATCTAAAAACTTAACAGAATAATGATCTGATAAAGCATTAAGCGGGGCAAAAAGAGTATCGCTGATTTTTTTTCCGTTCCATTCGGTAAGAATTTCACCCTGCCAAACAACAAGAATTGGCTTGGTTGTAGCATCTCTGATAATCCAACCTTCCGGGTCAAAATGTTCAGATTGTGCAGTCAATGGATCAGATTCATTGCTGCATCCGTTGATTAAAATTAATATAGTCATCCATCCAATTAATAGTAACCGGATATAGATGTTCCTTGTTCTGAAATTCATAACATCTCCAAATAAATTAATAATGAAAAAAGTGAAGGATATATTAAACTATTGGAGGCGCACGAAGGTTTATTGCAGATGATTCTTTTGACGAATATATAATGTTCTCCTGAACGGAGAACCGGGCAACTTCATAAAAACAAACAGTAAAATCGTTTATTAATTCTGGGGAAGTTGATAATGTTTTATTAAGATGAGCAAGTAAACAGAATGAACCATCTGCCGAGAATGGATCTTTATGAACACTTTTACTACCAGAATGGTCGGAAAGCAGATTTTCTGTAGTTAATTTAAGATCATGACTATGAGTTATACTAATTCCAAATAGAAATAAGTATACAAATAGGAAAAATCCCGAAATCAATTGCCGATACTTAATAAAATGATTCATTCTGAATAAAAGTATAAATAAATATTTTTATCTGTGCAACTTCTAATAAAAATAAAATGTTTTCGAATTATGTGTTATTTAACATAACATCAAATAAAAACAGAAAAGTTCAAAATTCGGAGGGAGTTATATGGGCAATAACAATCTTACCGGCGAAGTTTTTTATCCGGCGGAACAAATAATTAACTTTTCTCATGCAAAGAACTGGGAAGAGGTTAGACGCTATGCGCAGGAAAACTATATTGACTTCTGGGCGACGGAAGCAGCAGAATTGCATTGGTTTAAAAAATGGGAAAAAGTAGTTGATGATTCAAATAAACCTTTTTACAAATGGTTTACCGGAGCTAAAACCAACATTGTTTATAACTGTTTAGACAGACACACCGAAACTGCAAGAAGAAATAAACTGGCATTAATCTGGGAAGGTGAAAGTGGTGATTTCAGGTCATTCTCTTATTTTGCATTAAGAAGGGAAGTATGCCGCTTTTCAAATGTGCTTAAAGGATTAGGTGTTCAGAAAGGTGACAGAGTAACAATTTATATGGGCAGAATTCCTGAACTTGTTATTGCAATGCTTGCAACAGCAAGAATTGGAGCTGTTCATTCGGTTGTTTACGGAGGATTCTCTGTAGAAGCACTTCACGAGAGACTTGAAGATAGTCAGTCAAAAGTACTCATCGTTGCCGACGGGTCTTTTCAAAGAGGTAAAGTTGTTCCATTAAAACAAATTGCAGATGAAGCTCTTCAACGCGCAGCAACAGTTGAAAGTGTACTTGTTGTTAAGCGTACCGGTGAAAAAATAAATATGGAAGCCGGAAGGGATTTCTGGTACCACGATCTTATGAGTTTACCTATAGGCGGCAATAGCTGCAATATTGAAATAGTGGATTCCGAGGATCCTTTGTTCCTACTTTATACATCAGGAACAACCGGTAAACCAAAAGCTATCCTGCATACTCATGGCGGTTATATGGTTGGTGTTTATTCAACATTAAAATATGTATTTGATATTCACGAAGAAGACAGATATTGGTGTGCAGCAGATCCCGGCTGGATTACTGGACATAGTTATATTGTTTATGGACCATTACTAAACGGAACCACTTCTTTTATGTACGAAGGCGCCCCGACTCATCCATTTCCGCATCGCTGGTGGCAAATGATTGAGAAATACGGAATTAATATTTTATATACTGCACCAACTGCAATTCGTGGTTTAATGCGGTTTGGCGAAGCCTGGCCAAACCGGTATGATCTTTCTTCGTTACGTTTACTTGGTTCGGTTGGTGAACCTATTAACCCCGAAGCCTGGAGATGGTATCATCGTGTAATTGGAAAAGGCAGATGCCCCATTATGGATACATGGTGGCAAACGGAAACCGGAATGTTTATGATTACTCCAACTCCATCCGTTCCGTTAAAACCTGGTTCTGGTACAAAACCATTCCCGGGATTAATTATGGATGTTGTTGATGAGGATGGTAATCCGGTTAAACCGAACGAAGAAGGTTACCTTGTAATTAAAAATCCTTGGCCTGCAATGGTAAGAACAGTTTATAATGATCCTGATAGATTTGTAAATCAATACTGGAGTAAGTTTCCGGGAATGTATATGACCGGTGATTCCGCAAAGAAAGATGAAGACGGTTACTTCTGGATTATAGGCAGAGTTGATGATGTAATTAAAGTTTCCGGATACAGGTTAGGTACTGCTGAAATTGAAAGCGCATTAGTCTCACATCCTTCTGTTGCCGAGGCTGCTGCAATAGGTTTACCGCATGAAGTTAAAGGAAATGCAATTCATACTTTTGTTATACTAAAAACAGGATTTGAAAAAAGTGATAAGCTCGCAGAAGAATTAAGGCAGCATGTTGGTCATGAAGTTGGACCTATCGCCAAACCGGAACACATTGAATTCGTGGATTCACTTCCAAAGACAAGAAGCGGTAAAATTATGAGGAGAGTTCTTAAAGCAAAAGCTCTGGGAGTAGATCCTGGTAATATTTCGACTTTGGAAGAATGACTTCTTTTTAATAAAGTCGTTTAGTGTAACTGTTATTATTTGAAAATTGTATTGATCAATGTTTCATACCGAGCGTAGTCGAGGTATGAATGAAGAGTTTCAATAAATAATAATAACAATTTATAATTTTTAGACATTATACTTCAGCAATTTCATTTTTAAATTTTGGTTTGAATAATGCACCAGCCTTTTTATATTTCATAGTAAAATTTTAATGGAGTCCGAATGCCTGCTGAGGTTATGCTTAAATCCGATTTTCCCAAGTTAAATCTTGTAAAAGCCGGTAAGGTAAGAGAAATTTATGAAGTTGGTGACTGTTATTTATTTGTAGTTACAGATCGTCTTTCAGCTTTTGATGTTATTATGGATCAGGGAATTCCATATAAAGGCATGGTTCTGAACAAAATCTCTGAGTTCTGGTTCAATTTTACCAAAAGTATAATTCCTAATCACCTTATTACCACAGATGTTGAAAAGTATCCGGTTGAATGCCGGGAATATAAAACTTCTTTACAGGGAAGATCGATGCTTGTAAAGAAAACAAAAGTAATTCCGATCGAATGCATAGTGCGTGGTTATATAACCGGCTCAGGATGGAATGATTATAAAAAGACCGGTATGATTTCAGGTATAAAATTACCGGAAGGATTAATAGAATCCGAAAAATTATCTGAACCGATTTTTACACCATCAACAAAAGCTGAGATTGGATTACATGATGAGAATATAAGCGGTGAACAGGCAAAAGAAATTATTGGTGCAGAAATCTTTAATAAAATTAAAAATGCCTCTCTTCAAATCTATAAAACTGCATCTGATTTTGCTCTGCAGAAGGGAATCATAATTGCGGATACAAAATTTGAATTTGGTCTGCTTGATAATGAAGTTATTCTGATTGATGAAGTGCTTACACCGGATTCTTCACGCTTCTGGCCGTTTGATAAATATGAAAAGGGTAAAACACAGGAAAGTTTTGATAAACAATTTGTGAGAGATTACCTGATATCAATCGGATTTAATAAACAACCGCCTCCACCGGAACTTCCGCAGGAAATAATAAATATTACAAGCGAAAAGTATAAAGAAGCATTGTATAAATTGTCCGGCGAGAAATTATAAGCACGTTTATTTATTAGTTCTGTTATTTCATTAAACAGGACCCTTTGCAGTAGTTCAATTTTTATTATTTAAATCATAATATCTAATGGTCTATCCAAATCAGTTAACAGTTCTCAGAATAATTCTAACTCCGGTTTTCCTGGTGTTATTTTTAGCAGATGAACCAATACTAAAACAAATTTCACTGGTCGTTTTTATTATTGCGGCAATTACTGACTGGTATGATGGATGGCTTGCCAGAAAATTTAACTATATAACAAACTGGGGAAAATTTCTTGATCCTTTGGCTGATAAGATATTAACTTCAACTGCATTTCTTGCTTTTGCTTTCCAGGGGGTTCTTGAGATGTGGATGGTTATTGCAATTATTGTAAGAGATTTTCTTATTACAGGATTGAGGATGTTTTCCGATTATAAAGGCGGAAGCATGTCAACAAGTCTTTCAGCAAAATGGAAAACATTTATTCAGATGGCATTTATATATTATTTGCTTCTTATCTATACATTGCAAACGATAAAATCATTAAGCGATAATTATAAGTACATCTTTGATGTATTAACAAATCAGACTTTTATTTATTATTCAATGCTGGTTGTAACTGTAATAACACTTTACACCGGTGTATCATATCTTTATTCAAACAGAAAGTTGCTTGGAAAGATGTTCAATGCAAATTAAGTTGTGGGAAAAAATACTTGGCTCAGGTTTTTATACCGGATTTATACCATTTGCATCAGGTACTTTTGCAAGTGCAGCAGCATTGGTTGTTTATTTCATACCGGGCTTTGAAAAAAATTACGTTATAATTCCCATTACGCTTCTGTTTTTTTTAATCGGAGTACCAATCGGGACTAAGTTTGAGAAGATGTACGGCAAAGATCCAAGTGAATGTACGATTGATGAATTTGCCGGGATGTGGATGTCACTTTTGTTTATTCCCAAGAATATTTTGTATGCAGTCATTTGTTTTTTTATTTGGAGATTTTTTGATATTATTAAACCGTATCCAGCCAGAAATTTGGAAAAGGTTAACGGTGGTCTCGGTATTATGATTGATGATTTTGTGGCTGCGCTTTACTCTTTGATAACGATTCATTTAACGATATTTCTAATTAATAGGTTTAGTTAATCTATATGAAAATACAATTAATCAGCATTGGCGATGAGTTGTTAATTGGCGACGTAATCAATTCCAACGCTGCGTTTATAAGTTCTGAACTTATCAAAAACCATTTCCGGGTTACCAAAGTTTCTACAATTGGTGATGACGAAAATATTATTGTTCAGGAATTTAAAGATGCGTTCTCAAAAAACGATGTTATTATTGTTACAGGTGGTCTTGGTCCTACTCATGACGATATAACCAGGAAGTGTATTGCAAAATATTTTAACGTGGAATTAGTATTAAACGAGGATGTTCTTACTGAGTTAAAAGAGTTTTTTAAAAAAAGAAATCGCAATATTACTCCTTCTAATGAACAACAGGCGCTTGTTCCAAATGGCGGCCTTGTTTTAAAGAATAAACTTGGTACTGCTCCGGGAATATGGATGGAAGAAAATGATAAAATATTAATCTCTCTTCCGGGTGTTCCTCACGAAATGAAAGCTTTGATTACCGAAGAAGTTGTCCCCGGTTTGATTTTAAAAAGAGGTGATATTAAAACTGTTATTAAATCAAAAGATCTTCTTACAACAGGAATTCCGGAATCATACCTGTTTGAAAGATTGGGAAATATTGATGAGTTATTGAAAGGTGCAAAATTAGCTTTCCTTCCAAACTCTTTCGGTGTAAAGATGAGAGTTACTGTTGAAGAACCTGATGAAGAAAAAGCGCAGAATACTTTAATTGATATTGAACAGAAGATACGTTCTAAAGTTGGAAGATATATTTACGGAACTGAAAATGACACACTTGAAGAAGTAATTGGTCGTTTACTTAAAGATAGAAGTCTAACTCTTTCAACTGCCGAATCCTGTACCGGTGGTTTAATTGCGCACAGAATTACGAACATAAGCGGAAGTTCAGATTACTTTGAAAGAGGAGTAGTAACTTACAGCAATGGCGCTAAAGTAGAAATCCTGAAAGTTAACGAGGATACGATTGCAGAATATGGCGCTGTTAGTGCCGAGGTTGCAAAACAAATGGCTGAAGGAATTCGCGCTATAAGTGGTACAGACATTGGTTTGGCTACAACAGGAATAATGGGCCCTACCGGTGCAACAGAAACTAAAACAGTTGGATTAGTTTATGTTAGCGTCTGCGATGAAAATGAAACAAGTGTTAAAAAATTTCAATTTGGTGATAATAGGATAATAAATAAAGAAAGAGCTTCTCAGGCTGCGTTGGAAATGCTTAGAAGACATTTGCTTGGAATTTCCAAAGATGAATAGACTGTTTATTGCTCTGAAGATGCCGTTAAATGTTGTTGAACAAATTGATGATTTAAGAAAATCAATTTATGATTATGATGATCTGGGTAGATGGGAACCGAAGGATAAACTTCATCTGACTATTAAATTTCTCGGTGATACAGAAGAAAGAAATACAGCAATTATTATAAATAAGCTTGAAGCAATTATTTCTAAATATTCCAGGTTTGAATGCAACTTAGGTGAATTCGGTTTCTTCTTACCGAAAATTCTGTGGATTAATCTTATAGTGAAACCACAATTATTTACCTTAGTTAAAGAGATTGAAGAAAGCTTAATTGAGTTAGGTTTCGAAAAGGAAAAGCGTTCATTTAAACCTCATATTACTTTGTTGAGGATAAAGAAAAATGTTACTGATGAATTTGTCTCCGGTTTCAAAAATTTTAAAGTGCCGGAAACAAATTTCTACTGCGATGAAATTGCATTGGTTAAAAGTGAATTGTTACCCCGTGGTTCAAAATACACGGATTTAAAAGTTTTTAAATTGAGTTAATTGGAGGAAAAATGGCTAACGAAAAAGATGCAAAATTTAAAATTCTTGAAGAGACTATTTCAAGTATTGAAAAGAATTATGGTAAAGGCTCCATAATGAAATTAGGTGATGGCATTATTGCTCCCGTTGAAGTTATTTCTACAGGTTCAATATCATTAGATTGGGCTTTGGGTGTTGGCGGTGTACCGCGCGGCAGAATTATTGAAATTTACGGACCTGAATCTTCCGGTAAAACAACATTGTGTTTACACATTATTGCAGAAGCGCAAAAAACCGGCGGGCTTGCTGCATTTATAGATGCAGAGCATGCGCTTGATGTTGGCTATGCTAAAAGACTTGGTGTTGATACACAGAATCTTTTAATTTCACAACCCGATTATGGCGAGCAGGCACTTGATATTGTTGACACTTTGATTCGCAGTAATGCTTTGGATGTTATTGTAATTGATTCGGTTGCTGCTTTGGTTCCGCGTGCAGAAATTGAAGGCGAGATGGGTGATGCACATATGGCCGTTCAGGCAAGGTTAATGTCCCAGGCTTTAAGAAAATTAACAGGAGCAATTTCTCGTTCAAAGACTTGCGTTATTTTTACGAATCAGTTGAGAAGTAAAATTGGAGTGATGTTTGGTAATCCTGAAACTACTACCGGAGGAAATGCTCTTAAATTTTATGCTTCAGTAAGATTGGATATAAGAAGAATAGCTGCATTAAAAGAAGGTACCGATGTTGTTGGCAACAGAACAAAAGTTAAGGTTGTAAAAAGCAAGGTTGCTCCGCCATTTAAAGAAGTTGAGTTTGATATTATGTATAATGAAGGGATTAGCAAAGTTGGTGATATTTTGGACCTTGCTGTTAACAACGGAATAGTTAAAAAAAGCGGTGCTTGGTTAACTTATGGTGAGGACAGATTCCAGGGAAGAGAACAGATGAAAGGAAAACTGCTTGAACTTCCGGAGATATTAGAAAAACTTACGGTTGAAGTAAAAAAGAAAATTGGAATGATAAAAGAAGAACCTGTTGTTGAAGTTCCACCTGCACCTGTTAAGGAAAAGAAAAAATAATTTTTTGAAATGCAGATAATTGCATTAAAGAAAACAGGCAAAGATGTTCATATAATTTTTGAAACCGGAGAGGAATTAGTAATCCGCTATGACTTATTCGTTAAAAACGGATTAAGAAAAGATGATAACCTTGACGATGATAAAATAGAACTGATAAACAGAGAGAATAAAATCTTTCTTGCTAAGGAAAGAGCGTTCAATATTTTATCTAAAAGAAATAATTCCACCGGAGAGATTAAAAGGAAACTTATCCAAAGAAAATTTGATAAGGATACTACCGAATCTGTTGTAAATGAGTTGGTGGCTTCAGGTTTTTTAAATGATGAACAGTTTGCAAAAGAATATGCTGAAGAAAAGCTTAAGTTAAATGCTGTGGGTTTGAACAAAATCCGCAGTGAGCTTTATTCAAAAGGAATAAATAAAGCAATAATAGAATCAGTTCTGTCGGAAAAAAGTGATGCAGATGAATATGAGAACGCAATTAAGCTTGCGGCAAAGAAAATGAATTCATCTGTTATAAAAAATGCGGAAGCGAAAAAACAAAAACAGAAACTTTACTCTTTTCTGTTATCAAAAGGATTTGACCATACAACAATTGATATGGTAATTAAAAAAATATTTACAGGCGAAGAAGAATAAATCAAAGATGAATAAATTTACCGGTACAGATTATTTCAACATTGAAAGCCTTCTTAACGAAGAGGAAATTCTTGTAAGAGATACCGTACGCGAATTTGTATCTGAACAGATCATTTCGGTTATAGAAGAATATAACCGCAAAGGAGAATTTCCCATTCACCTTGTTAGTAAAATGGCCGAACTGAATTTATTTGGTGGAACACTGCCAACAAGATATGGCTGCGCTGAGATGAACAATGTTGCTTACGGTCTTGTAATGCAGGAATTAGAAAGAGGCGATAGCGGAATCAGAAGTTTCGTTTCTGTTCAGAGTGCACTTGTAATGTATCCGGTTTTTCAATTTGGTTCTGATGAACAAAAAGATTACTGGCTTCCTTTACTTGCAAAAGGTGAAAAGATTGGTTGCTTCGGTTTAACAGAACCAGATTATGGCTCTAATCCGGGTGGAATGATTACCAAAGCGGAAAAAGTAAATGATGGTTACATCCTTAACGGCGCAAAGATGTGGATTACAAACGGCACCATTGCAGATGTTGCTGTTGTTTGGGCAAAACTTGATGGTATTGTAAATGGATTTCTTGTTGAGAAAGGCAGCAAAGGTTTTACAGCACCCGAGATGAAAGGAAAGCATTCATTAAGAGCATCTGTAACAAGTGAATTAATTTTTGAAGATGTATTCGTTCCTGAGAAAAACAGGTTGCCAAATACCTCTGGATTAAAATCTGCATTAATGTGTTTGAACCAGGCGAGATATGGAATTGCATGGGGAGTTGTTGGAGCTATGATGGCTTGTTATGATTCTGCTTTAAATTATGCCCAAAGCAGAATCCAGTTTAGTAAACCTATTGCTGCTTATCAGATTACACAGGAAAAACTTGTTCACATTTTAACTGAAATTACAAAGGCGCAATTACTTAATCTGCAGTTAGGCAGATTAAAAGATGCTGGAAAATTAAAGCATACACAGGTTTCAATGGCTAAAAGAAACAACTGTGAAAAAGCTTTGGAAGCAGCAAGAATAGCAAGAGAAATTTTAGGGGCAAACGGTATTATTGATGAGTACCCGGTAATGCGTCATTCTGCAAACCTGGAATCGGTTAAAACTTATGAAGGTACGCACGAGATGCATACTTTAATTATCGGTGAGGATATTACTGGCTATTCTGCCTTTGAATAATGATTATTAACAAACTAAGATAAATTTATGGCTAAGAATAAAATAATCGGATCGGAAAAAATTTTACAGGATGGTTATACTTTTGATGACCTGTTGCTTGTACCTGCTAAATCTTTGGTACTTCCAAGAGAAGTTGATATCTCAACTTATCTTACAAATGAAATTAAACTGAATATTCCGTTTATCTCTGCTGCAATGGATACTAT
>CAZIDB010000181.1:0-10067 GCA_964537965.1 uncultured Melioribacter sp.
CCTTCCGGCAGTGTTAAATTTGCAGTGATGTTGTATATCTTTCCAAGGTCAGTTGGAAAATAAACACTTCCTTCAAGCGTTTCCTTTTTTATATCAGCAGAAATATCTAAAGGATTATGCAGAACAAAAAATTTTCCTTCGGCAAAAACTTTGGATTCATCAAAACCATCAGTAATAAAAAATTTCCATTTGCCTGAGAAAGGAAATTCAACAGTACTCCTTTGATTAGGGAAAGAACCCGAATAGGAATAATCTGCTTCTTTTACTGTTACTTCAGTAGAAGTGTAAAAGAGTTCATTAGGATGTACTACATCGTGACCGAAATTTTTAAGAAAGATGTTATCATACGGATACCATTCCTTATCGCAGAATTTAAAAATAATTTGCAGAGATGGTTCTCCGTCTGATTTTACATCGAATTCAATATTAAGGATGTCACCCTGACCTTCTGTATAAACTAAAACAGGAGGATTTTTTTCATCGTTGTTGGCAAAAACTCTTAGTGTTTTTATTTCAACCTGCGCTATCAGTCTTGAATAAAAACCTATAAGGAGAAAAAGGATTACAAAAAAGAAACCCCGGTTATTTATCATCAGAATATTTCCACGCATTTAATTGATGAATTAGGCACAAATATTTTTACCGTTCTCGATTCGCGGACTGCTTCAAGCATCAGACCTTCCTCGTAAGCGGCAACAAGTTTGCCTGTTTTAAATACTATTTCATACAATGGCGCCTCACTTTTGATGTCGTAAATCATGCCGTAATTTTCGAACATCGTGATATTAAGTGTTTTACCAACATATTCTGACCAATCGATTTTCATGGCAACCTCTAAAATAGTTTTGTAATTTCTTCTTTGAACCGTGCTTTATTATCGCAGACAAATAATTCATCCAACGCTTTATCCGCGGCTGCTTTTTCATCAGCAAAGTAATAGTTTATATAAATTGAAGCTATTACTCCCCGAAGCATATTTGCAGTATTGCAATTCTTCCCTTTGGCCTTATATTGTTCTTCAACAAAGTCTATATTTTTTTCATTTTCATTTATAAAAATATCATAAAGCTGATCATTTACGAGTCCAAATTCATTTCCCTGGAATCCCCAGCAAATCAGCGGTGAGTATATCATTTCAATTTCGTCAGAGTTATAGGTATCAAAATCGGGATTTCCGGTTATAAGAATAATCTCACTTATTTCATCGGAAAAAGTGTAATAAGGTTCTTTCAATCCTGATAAAATAGAATCGATCAGATAAAAAGAATCAACAGTGTTGTAGATAAAAACAGAATAAAGATTTTTTCCCTCTGATTCCCAGCAGTCATTAACTAAAAACTCAACATTACCGTCATTATCAAGATCAATAACATACCCAGCGGGATGAATAAAGTCTTTCCGGAAAACAATCTTCCTTTCCAATAATTCTTCAACTATCAATTTAGTGCCGGTGATTTTCACAATAAAACTTTCCGTAGTGAAAAGATTATCCTGGGCGAACATGCTGCCGGAAAGAATAAAACCAAATAAAATTAGCAAAAGTTTTTTCATAGACTTGCTTCAAAAGTATTCAAAATGGGAGAGATTTACAAGGAAACCAAGTGTAAGGTATGATGCAAAAATACGGTTGGATAAAAAAAATCTGTATACCGGGTTTGATAAAACTTAAAGTAAACCAGGTATACAGATTTAATGTAAATTATTTTTTATATAAATGAATATCGCCGCCTGTAGTTGAGCAATCTAATATTTTACCACCACCGTTTATCTCGCCGCGGATTCTTGAAGCAGAGATTTTACCTTTGCTTGTTAATGGAATATCGCACTCTACATCTCCACCGGTAGTTGAAAGATCAACATTCGCAGCAAAATTGGCCGGTACTCTAACCTGAATATCCCCGCCGGTAGTGCTTAATTCAATACCTTCATTCATTGTATCATTCAAATCAAGAGAAACATCTCCACCGGAAGTTGAAGCGCTAATTTTGCCATTTTTGCCCATCAATACAATATCACCACCGGAGGTTGAAGCAGAAACATCTCCGTTGAAAGATTTAACCCTGATATCTCCACCGGATGTTGATACATCCAAAGTACCCTCGTTATTTTCGGCAACAATATCACCACCGGAGGTTGAAATGTGACTCCTTCCGTCTGTTCCTTTAATAAAAACGTCGCCGCCGGATGTTTCTAATTTTAATTCACCTTTAACATCATAAAGTTTAATATCACCGCCTGCTGTTGAAATATATGCATTATAATTTTTTGGTAATTTAATTTCGTATTTAAGATAGATGCCTGACCATGAGAAGAAATTCATCCATGAATCACGTTTGGCAGTTATTTCAACACCATTATCATTATTCTGAAATTTAAAGTTGACTTTATCCTTTGCCTTTCGGTTACCACTTATCTTAACGTAAACTTCTTGTTTATCCCAGGTAGAAACATAAACATCTCCTGAACTGGTATTTAACTTTAGATCCTTGCCAAATTCAGTATTAAAAGGTTTCTGGTGGATAATTTTTTCTTCTGCAACTGATGGATTGACTATTATGACCAAGGTAAAAAGAGCAAGCAGTCGCCATATTTGAGCATTTTTCATTTAATTTTCTCCGACTTTTGTTTTTAGACGAACAAATTCTAAAGTGGTTACGAATTTTATAAAAAAATCCTGAAAGATTTTGTGCGAAATATTTTTTGCCTGCGAAAATTTTTCAGGGTGGTTAAATTTTAACCTGCCTTATGTTTCTTACCATCAGGTTATTCAAAGCGGAAACCGGAGTAATTTCCGGGAATTCTATAACGGAAAAATAATTTAACTAAATTAAAAACCGGCACAGGATATGATGATTTAGCATGCTGGAATTGCCCTTGTATTAACCCGGCAAAATTTTTAGTTTACATCACGAATAAAGGGAGTGTAATATGAAATTTAAAAAGTTACGTTTTTTCATTCTCCTGGTAATTCTTTATTTCTCTCAAATGTCTTTCGCTCAGAGCAGCCAGGAAGTTATCAACTCTTACAAACAGTACCTTCAGAGCGCACAGAACCTGACAGGCAAACAACTACTTGAAAACCATCCTGCCGGTTTATTTACGGAAAACCTTAATCTAAATACTAACCAGGCTTTATTTTTCGATTCGATTGCTTTTAAATATTCACTAACAGATTACGAAAAGGGATTAATTAATAAAAACGGATTTATGGTTACGGAAAGATTATCGTACCCGGATTTTGGTCATGCTTTTGGAGATATCTGGAAGAAAGATTTGCCTGTATTCGTTTCCACTGATGCGATTCTTCATGCAATCCACATGTCTTATGATAATATTTTAAAAAGTATTGAGGTTTCATATCTGATTCCAAAGCTGGAAGAATTACTGGCAAACCTTAAGAATCAGCAGGCTACGCTCGATAGCAAATATTCATCGGATCCGGTAATGTTAAAATGCTTGTATGATCTTGATGTATATCTTACCGTTGCTACAAAACTAATGGGATTAACTTCGTATGTTTATTACACCGGCAAAACTTCAACTGATGTAAGTAAGATTTTAAAATATATTGAAGCTGAAAAACCTGTTGAAGATTCATTATTTTCCTCCACAACAAGGATGATGGATTACAGCCAGTTTACTTTACGCGGTCATTATACTGATCCGTATTCACCTAAACTTGGCAAATATTTTAAAACTATGATGTGGCTTGGCAGAACCGAGATTTATCTACTTGCACCAAGAGCATTAGAACCTGCACCAACTAAAGAAGATATTCAGCGGCAAACCATTTTAGGTTTGTTGGTGCGCGAAGCTTTACACGCTTCAAATTCAGTTTCATTGTGGAAAGAAATAGATGATATAACAAAGTTCTTTGTAGGTGAATCCGATAACGTTACTCCGGAAAATCTTGATGATCTTGTTGATGCTGTCGGTATAACAAATTCATCAGATTTGCTTGATACAAACTTAGTTAAAACATTCCAGGATACTCTTAAAACAAAATCCTACGCTTTCCAGAGAATATTATCTCAGATAATTATGACCGGATTTAATGATCCGGATAGTATAATTCCGGCTTCGTCGTTCTTATTGCTTGGGCAGAGATTTATAATTGATTCTTATGTTACAGCCAATGTTGTATTTGATAAAATTGTATATCAGAATACACGAGTTTTACGAATGCTTCCTTCTACGCTTGATATTTTATTTGCGCTTGGGAATAATGCCTCTGCCCAGCTTTTAACCGCAGAGTTAGAGAAATATCATTATTCTCCAAATTTAGCTGCTATGCGGTATTTAATTGATAATTACGGTGACGATTTCTGGAATGTAAGCCTTTATAATCTCTGGTTGAATTCAATAAGAAAACTAAACCCACCCGAACAAAGGCAAGACCTACCTATGTTTATGCAAACTGGTGGATGGTGGCAGGAAAAGATGAACACACAGCTTGCTTCCTGGGCACAGTTAAGACACGATAACCTGCTTTATGCAAAACAATCTTACAGCGGCGGTGTAATCTGTTCATACCCATACAGCTATGTTGAACCAATTCCTGAATTTTTTAATGCCATAAAACTATTTGCTTCATCGGCTAAAAATTTCTTTGAAACAAAAATAAATTTAGACTGGACCGTTTATTATTTTGACAACGTGATGAAAATATGTGATACACT
The DNA here is from genome assembly GCA_964537965.1 of uncultured Melioribacter sp. Classification (GTDB taxonomy): domain Bacteria; phylum Bacteroidota; class Ignavibacteria; order Ignavibacteriales; family SURF-24; genus SURF-24. Next base: position 4,680 of record CAZIDB010000181.1, read on the forward strand.
TACAACAATAGCGGAAAAAGAATTAAAGAAAGAACAGCTAAGCAATGTGGAGACTTCATTTTTAAAAAGAATGCTTTATGAAGCGAATGTATGCGGCATTTATTTTGATGGATGGTATTCTAAATTATTTTATACACCGGAGGAAACCGGGTTGCTTAAGGAAGATAAGATAGTTGCAGATATTCACACAGCGCCGACTGATGAATTTGGTGGTTTAGTGGGCTGGGTAATTCACGCCGGTACTGGTCCTATTAATCTTGGCGTATTTATAGCAGAAGCAGCTAACAATACTCCAATTGCATATGTTGGTCCGGTATTAAGTTATTACGAACACACAACTACTAATTTCAAAAGACTAACGGATGAAGAATGGAAAGACCTTTATAATGTTGCACCTTCGTTAAGACCATCATTCGTAAATTTATATCTGGCAGATAACACCGGCATTTCTAAAGGTGAAGGAATGAATTTACTGACTAACATTGAGAAAGATGAAAGTAATAAAAGTATTCCGCAGACGATGCTGCTCGCGCAGAATTATCCGAATCCGTTCAACTCATCAACAATAATTAGATTTAGTGTTCCGGCAAGTTTAACTAACCAGAATGTTACGTTGAACATTTATGATATTAATGGACAACTTGTTAATCAACTATTAAATGAAAACTTACCTTCTGGTAATTACTTAACACGTTGGGAAGGAACAAGCTCAAACGGAATAACCGTTTCAAGTGGAATATACTTTTACAACTTAAACATTGGCGACAACCATATTTCGGGAAAGATGAGTTTAATGAAATAAAAAAAGGGGTAATGAAATGAAACTTAAAATTTTATTTTACAGCTTTTATTTGTTCTTTATATCATGCATAGTAATTAATGCACAAACAGGAAATTTTGATCTGAACAGTTATAAAAGCTTTCTGACTAACAATCAGAATATGACATCTGAACAGTTACTTAACTTACATCCTGCAGGTTTATTCAAAGGCGATTTAAAAATTAATCCTAAAGATGCACTTTTTTTCGATTCGCTTTGCACAAAGTACAAATTAACTGATTACGAAAAAGAACTAATCCGGAAGAACGGATTTATGGTTTCAGAAAGATTAAGCATGAATACTTTTGGGCAAGCCTTTTTTGATATTTTCCAAAATGATATGCCGGTATTTGTTTCTACGGATGCAATATTGCATGCTTTTCATAGATCTTACGATCGAATTCTAAGAGATGTTGAAATTTCATTTTTAATTCCGAATCTGGAAGTCCTGTTAAACAATATGAAGAACAAAATCCCCGAATTAGCTGCTAAGTATTCTTCTTCTACAGAAATGGAACAGATGTTAAAAGATGTTGATATTTACATAACAGTTCCATTAAAGCTGCTTGGTAATTTTGTTGATCCTTATTATTCGGATAATAATTCAGTTGTAAATGAACTGATCACTTTAATTGAAACAGAGCAACCGGCAAATTATACTTTATTTTCCAAGAATTGCCGGGTTATTGATTTCAGTCAGTTTACACCGAGAGGACACTATGTTGATGAGTACAGGCCACAGCTTGCTAAATATTTTAAAACAATGATCTGGTTAGGAAGAACAGAAATATATCTTACTGCTCCGCAATCATACCCTTTAACCTGTCTTCCTCAAACATTTTATGATATTCAGCGGCAGATTATAGATGCATTCCTAATCTCCGAATTAGTAAACCTATCTAATTCTTCTTCGAATTATGAAAATATTGAAGATGTTTTAAAATTTTTCATAGGCGATCCTGATAATGTAACATTGGCTAACCTGGATTATATGAAGAATGCAGTTCAAACAGAGAACGCAAATCAATTGCTTGATAGTTTAAAGGTTGTAGAATTCCAGGATACATTAAAGAAACAATCTTTTGCTTCACAGTTAATACTGTCTCAGATACTTTACAGCGACCCGATGTCACCGGATTCAATAATTCCCGCATCCTCATTCCTGCTTTTCGGGCAAAGATTTATTATTGATTCTTATGTAACAGGAAGTGTTGTTTACGATCGCATAAAATACAATGGAGAAAAAATCTGCAGATTGTTCCCCTCAACGCTCGATCCGATGTTTGCGATGGGAAATGATGCAGCAGCTCAATTATTAAAGCCGGAGTTGGATGCTTATCATTATTCAACAAACCTTACAGCATTAAGATATTTAATTGACAGTTACGGAAATGATTACTGGGACAAAACAATTTATAATCTCTGGTTAAAAATGATTAGGAAATTGAATCCTCCAAATGACAGGTCAGGTCTTCCTCCTTTTATGCAGACGGCTGCCTTCTGGCAGGAAAAACTTAATACACAGCTTGCATCCTGGTCGCAGTTACGGCATGACAATTTACTTTATGCAAAGCAATCCTATACGGGTGGGACTCTATGTGCTTATCCTTATGTTTATGTTGAACCTTTTCCTCAATTCTTCGAATGCTTAAATACGCTTGCAAAAACATCATTGGAAAAATTCGGGGTATTGGAATTAACCCCGGCTTACCTGAAAGAAAATATAATTACTTATTTCTATGATCTGAAAAGTATAACCGATACTTTAATTACCGTTACACAAAAGGAAATTAATTCAACCCCTTTATCTGACAAAGAAACATCCTTCCTGAAAAAATTAATCTATCAGAACGAACACGGAAGCGGCATACCTCCTTACGGCGGATGGTATGCAAAATTATTTTATGATGACCCGGAAGGATATGACGGAATGCTAAAAGAAGATTATATAGTAGCTGATATACATACTGTTCCTACAGATTGCTTCGGCGAGGATTTGGGTGCAGTTATACATGTAGGTACAGGTTTATTAAATCTCGGAGTTTTCCTGGCAGAAGTTCCGGGAAATGGCTCTGTAGCCTTTATTGGTCCGCTGTTAAGTTATTCCGAATACAACACTACAAACTTCAAAAGGTTAACTGATCAGGAGTGGAAGGATACTTATTATCAGTCTTCACTTCGTCCATCATGGGTAAATATTTATTTGGCTGATAAAAACGGTAATTCAAATGGTGAAGGATTACAGTTGATGACAAATGTTGAAATAGATAATTATGATAATCAAACCCCCATAACAATGCTGCTTGCTCAGAATTACCCCAATCCGTTCAACTCATCAACAATAATTAGATTTAGTGTTCCGGCAAGTTTAACTAACCAGAATGTTACGTTGAACATTTATGATATTAATGGACAACTTGTTAATCAACTATTAAATGAAAACTTACCTTCTGGTAATTACTTAACACGTTGGGAAGGAACAAGCTCAAACGGAATAACCGTTTCAAGTGGAATATATTTTTACAACTTAAACATAGAAGGAAATCAGATTTCCGGAAAGATGAGCCTGATAAAATAAAGGGGGTCTATTATGAAAATTAATTTCATAGCTGTTTTTATATTATTATCATTACCTGTTTTGGGGCAGGATTATTATCCGCTTCAGGTTGGGAACACATGGTATCTTGACTGGGCGCCTTCAAAAATTGTAGGAACACAAATAATTAATAACAAGGAATATTTTTTATACCTTAATTCACATATGCAGCGGGTCGATGAGCATGGAAATGTAGTCGAATGGGCTAATGATTCAACTGAAATTATACTGTATAAACTTAATGCAATCGTCGGTGAAAGCTGGTCGATGGAATTAAACTCTGGCGGTTTTCAAATTTTCCGCAACACCACCCTTGAAAGCAGAACGGATATTGTTCAAACAAATGATACTGTATTCAATAATTGCCTCAGATATTCGATTACTTTTTCAAATGTATTCGATGCCGATTATAAAATATGGTTAGCTCCAAATGTTGGAATTGTTAAGTCTAAAAATATGGGTTGGGGGTTAGACAGTTCGCAGTTGATAAAAGCACTGGTAAATAATATTAGAATTCCCGCTAAAAAGATTTTACCAGAAATAAAAGAGACCATGCCTAAGGACATGGGAAAAAACATCCCGACGGATGCAGAAATAGCAATTCATTTTAATTTTAAGGTAAGAGACGATTTGGTAAATCAGGAAAACATTACAATTTCCAGTTCTAAAAACGGGACTATTCTATACCATTTTATTAACCCATATAGTACTGAGGTTAGAATTGCTCCGAATACTGAATTTGAAAACGATGATACTATAAGTGTAAAACTATCAGAAAGAATTTCGGATTATATGGATGATCATTTAGCCGAAGACTTTTCAATGGAGTTTTATACTGAATCTAAAATCGAAGATCCCGGCATTTTCATTGAAGATACCATCTCTCAAATTTCCAATTTGAAGTGGGGAGATTTCGATTTTGCTGATTACGATAAAGATGGTGATCTGGATTTAATTCTTGCCGGTGTGGTTGATTCTGTTGATTCAGGAATAGAACCAAAAATAGAACTTTATAATAATGTCTCTGGAAATTTTGTAAAAAGCGAAATCGCATTCAATACGGTAAGAACTGATTTCACAAAAAATTCTATCAAATGGGTGGACTTTGATAATGATGGATTACTCGATATTGTTTTTTGTGGTGTTGATAAAAACCTTGAACCATTAACTCAGTTTTATAAAAATCAGAATAATCTATTTGTACTTCAACCTCAGATGAATTTGAATTTTGGATACGCTCAAATGGAATGGTTTGATTTTAACAAAGATGGATATCAGGATTTATTCATACAAGGAAATACAAAACCCGAAAACAATGATATTTTTATTTTCAGGAATGAAGGCAATAAATTTGTCAAGTATTCATCATTACACTTGGAGAGTTTTACTCCAGGATTTCATAAATGTGTTGATTTCAATTTAGATGGTGCATTAGATATTATAGAAACCGGGCAACAACTTTCTGATACAAAATTCTTTCAGAATAACAATCAAATCTTCTCTGATGCGAATATAAAGATTAATGAACAACATTGGCTGCCTTATCAATATAACATGGACTTTACAGATATTGATGGCGACAATGACGTTGATTTAGCATTTGGTCCTATAATTCTCTATAGAGAAGGAAATACTTTCATTCCGGATTATGATCAGATTGAGCTGGATGATGCCTTTATACAATTTTTTGATTTCAATAAAGATTCTTACGATGATGTTTTCGTAATAGGTACCAACTCAGATAATGTTGGTAAATACAGAACGTATATACAGGTTTATGAAAATACACATGGGCGGATGGATTTATTATACTCAATGCGTTTAAATGTTTATCACTACTTGTTCTCTGCCCATTGGCTCGACCTCAATAATGATAGCAAACCTGATTTGGTGGCAATGACTAGTGAGGGGTTTAAAATCTATTATAATATTATGAAGACAACTGATGTTAAAAAGCCGGATCCATTAATAA
>CAZIDB010000182.1:0-10032 GCA_964537965.1 uncultured Melioribacter sp.
AATATTCTCCGTGAATGCTTTTTCCCTGGAAGTATGAATAAAAAATACTAAATCCTTTCCCTTTGGCAAAACCATATTTTAATCCAACTATTAGAGAATTTGTTGCGGCATATTTGTCAATCTTAGCAAGCTTCATATCATAACCAACAAAAGGATTGAGGTTGCTTACAGGAAAATCTTTACAGAAATATTCTCCGCCAAGATGAAAAATATCCTTACCAAGGTAAGTTGGATCTACATGAAAAATATAAGTATAACCCATATAAAATCTAAAATCATTTAACCTGTAATAAGGAATGAACTCAATGAATTCCCTGCTGTAAACCCTTGGTTCACGCCCGTTCCGCCAGGCAAGCGATTGATGATCAAAATGACCATCTACAAAATGAGCGCTGATGTGACTTAACCTTAAACGCGCACCAAGTTCATTTCCGTTAATAGTTGTTTTGAAAGCTGAGTTAATTCCAAACAAATAGTCAACAGCATCAACCGGAAAATGAAAATCTTTTTCACCTCTCAATAAAGTATATGTAAAGAAGTCTGCACCGAAGGATAACACGGAATTATCATTCTGTTTAATGTGAATAATATCCATCGAGTTACCGATATCAAGACGCAATTCATTATTATTTAGTTGAAACTGAACGCCGACACGTGGCTCAAGAAAATTTGCAATGTATGGCTGAACATTTAAATTGCCGGGAAATAGTTCCGTTGTTGATTGGCCTAATATAACTGCCGGAAAAAGGAGAAGCGCTTTTATTAATAATTTCAATTCCATTCACCCTTTAATTTTTGATCTTTTTTTTTTACAATTTTCTGCTTAACAAGTTTTTGATAGCCGTATTTTATTTTTGATTGAAGGCTCTTTATTCCATATCTGTTTGTTGGAAAAGCAAAAGACGGTTCAAAATAGCAATTAACCGTACAGCCTTTGCAGAAATCAAACTTGCCCTGCATATTGGAAAAGTGTTTATATGTATCTGTTGCCCTGATTTCCTCAATGGGTTTGTCTATAGTAATTGCATGTTGAGCAAAATGATAACAAGGCAGAAGTATTTTATTATCAGGAGAAATAACTATTACCCTTGTTACTGCTTTACATAACGGTTTGTTAATATCATTCCCACCATCTTTTCTCAATTTTAAGTAAGCAGCATTCATGTAAACATCAGGTTTATTTTTTATAAACTCGCCGATATAATTTATTGCTGTTTCATTCAAACCCGGATTGCCAAAATAAGAAAAGACAGGATTGATAATCAGAACCAGCTCATTTCTTTTTGCTATTTCATACATTGAAGGAAGTTTAGTATAAGTTGAATTAGTTACAGTAAACAAGATGTCAGGAAACTCACCAAGTTTTTTAGCAATCTTAATACTTTCCATAACAGCATTATAACAGTTCACTCCCCTGATTCTGTTATGTTCATCCTCATCCGGTGAATCAAGTGAAAAATGTAAAAGATTTACCTTACCACGTAGTCTTTCAGCATATTTAGGATAAAGCAGCGCATTGGTTGTAATACTTGTTTGCATCTTTAATGAGGTGGCGAATTCAACCATCTGCACAATATTTTTATTAAGAAGCGGTTCACCACCGGTTAAGTCTATAAACTTCACTCCAAGTTTTTTCACCTGGGTTACATTTCTCTTAAAGTCTTTAATAGAGGCGAACACAGAATTTTTATATTTTGAATGATCTGCAAAATGACAAAAATTACAGTAAGCATTACACCTGTAAGTAACATAATAATTGCAGAGAAGAGGCATCAGAATTTCCTTCCCTTCCACAAAACCTTTTTGCTTGGAACAACAACAAGCGGCAAAGCAATTACATAAATTATAAAGTAGATTTCAAAAGCAACGAAATACTTTAGTGAAGAAGTAATTTTGAGCTGTTTAAGTACGGGATAAATGAAAAGAAAATCTGTTGCCAATTTAAATATTGTTATGTAAAGAGCTGATGAAGAAAACATAAATGGCATCAACAGCATGCAAATATGAGCTACAAACCCGGAAGCCATTACTGAATATCCAACTATGTCGCTGTCCAAACCACCAACTCCCCATCTTTTCTTTTGCCAATATAAAGAGTTAAAATTCTCACATGGATTTGAAACAACGTGTGCCAGCGGTTCCAGAGGATAAATAATTTTATATTTTTGAAGGTTATGTATTGTCATCAGCAACTTAAAATCTTCTGTAACGCTAAATGGAATGTTTGCATATCCACCAACTTCATCATATACAGATTTTCTATATGACATATTATTCCCGATGCAGCTTAAAGGTTTACCAAGATTCATTGCACCGGCAGCTACAGTTAAAAGATAAATAAAATCAAGTGTCTGCATTCCGCTAAAAGCATTAAAGGTTTCCTGTGAAGTATAACCGCAAACAAGGGCAACATCCTTTTGATAATAGGAAGCGATTGCTTTTGCCCAAGTAGGAGAAACCGCGCAATCAGCATCAGTGGTTAGAATTACTTCACCTTTTGCAATCTCAAGCGCATTTGCAAGAGCGTTTGTTTTTCCTTTCAGTGTACCGATAGTTTTTTGTGTGGTAATACACTTAAACTTTGGTTTTTCCGAAATAAACTTCTCAATAATTTCCAGGGTTTTATCAGTTGATTTATCATTGATGATTATTATTTCAATTTTATTCTCATCGTAAATCAATTTATCTAATGAATCCAGGCAGCGTTTTATATTTTTTTCTTCATTCCTTGCAGCAACAACAACGCTAATGTCCGGCAAATCTTTTTCCTCTATTCTTTGGTACTTTTTAGTAGCACCGATAAGGAATAAAACCGATTGCAAAAAGTATATTCCAACTGCAACTAAAAATATTATTTCAAACATTCTTCAGGTTCTCCAAAGACAAATCCCTTTTTTAATACTTCATCGGTAATATAACGAATTGAGTCAATTATAATATCCTTAGACTTAAGTGAGTCGTGCAATACAATTATTGAATCATTCCTAAGATATTTTCGCACTCCAAATTTAACGATATCCAGCCTATTTTTATAATCATAAGTCAGTAAAGACCACATAATATTTTTTAAGTTTTTCTCCTGCAAAATTCCGGAAAGAGATATATTAAACCTACCATAAGGAGGCCTGAAAAATAAATTATTATAATCAAGCTTTTCTTTTAGAATTTCCGTCACCAGATCAATTTGCTCTGTGATTTCGGATTTACCAAGTTTTGTTATTCTCTTATGGTTATAAGTATGATTCCCGATTGTATGCCCCTGATTAAATATTTCCTTAGCCACTTCCGGATATTTATTAATATTTTCTCCAACACAAAAGAACAGAGCTTTAGCATTTATTTTTTTCAGCTCATCTAATATGAACTGAGTATTTTTTTCAAGCGGTCCGTCATCAAATGTAAGAAGCACTTTACCATTGGTTGTATGCCAGTAAAACTTTGAGAAACAAGCTTTAATAATTCCCGGAGGATTAAATGAATATTTCATTGCCTTCTATTTCTCTTTCCACTTTACATTAAAAATAAATCCTGAAATAACCGAAATGATTATATATGGAATATGTAGTAATTCAGCTATCAGGAAGATGTGTATGCTGATATTTTCAAAAAGGAATTTCATTCCTTCACGTAATACAAAATAATCAGCGGTAAGCTTAATCATCAGACTAAAAGCTAAAAGGAATAATGATAAGGCACTACCTGAGATACTCTGGAAAAGCAGCCAAGGAATTGAAATATAAAATAAAAATGTAAGAGCAAGGCTTATTAAAATATTTATGGGTAAATGAAACCAGTTGAAAGAAGCCCATCTTGTTCTCTGTTTCCAGAAGTCTTTGAAATTACTTACTGCTTCTGTTGAAACAATTGCGTCAGCATTCCAGCAGAACTTTACCTTGTAATTAGTTTCAACTGAAGTCCTAATAATAAGCGATTCATCAGGAACTTCGTTTTCGTTTTTCGATCTGTCCTTTATTGTTTCTATTAGGTCTTTTCTATAAGCTATATTTGCAGAATTACAAACAACCGGTTGATTCAAAGCGATTAAGCCGGCACCGGTTAAGATAAGACCGGCAAACTCTAATTCCTGTAATGAACTGTGTAAAAGTTTTTTGTTACTAAATTTAACTGGACCGGAAACAAAGCCGGTTTCTTGGTCAAATGTATTTATCATCGATTCAATCCATTTTGCATTGTGCAGGCAATCGCAGTCGGTAGTTATTATGATATCACCGTTTGCATGATCAATTCCATACTTTATTGCCCTCAGTTTCCGAAGTGAAGGCAAATACTCTTTTGGAACAACCAGCAATCTGAAGTAATCATCTTTTAAACAGGAATTATATTTTGCAACTGAATCATCAGTTGAGTTATCATCGACATAGTAAATTTCGAGCTTCTCTTTTGGGTAAGTCTGCGCCTGCAAACTTTTTATCGAATTTATGATGTTATCGGATTCGTTCTTAAATGGAATAATTACGGTAACCTTTCCTTTATTCTCCTTAACCGGATGTACTTTTAAAATATTTTTAATTCCCTTCTTTATACGAATAAGGAAAATGAAATAGAAGGTTGAAAGGAATAAACATATAATAAAAAACCAGTTCAAATTACTCTCTTCTTAACATGAAAAACAAACCAATAACTGCAGGCAGCAGCACATTTATAAAAAATAATGAAAGTGATGCGTACAAACCGATTATTCCACTAAGTCCAAGATTAGTTATAAAATAAATTGATGCGCCTTCCCGTATTCCAAGTTCACCGAATGACACTGGCGGTATTATGGTTTTAGTAAACATCACAAGAATACCCGCAACAAAATAATTCCAGATAGCATAGCTGTCTGAAAATGCTGCAACTAAAAAAGCAAACTGGAGATTATAACATACGAATAACAAAAACGACAAAGCTACATTTTTCAATAACACTTCTTTATAGAGTTTATCAATAACAGCTTTCTTTTTAAGAAATCTTGTAATGAAGTTTTTCCTTTTCACCTTTTGAAGAAGTTCATTCGGATCCTACGACTTATGAATGATATAGAAAAAACAAACAAGTAAAATTATAAGTGCTACAGTTAAAAAAAATATAAATGTAACTGACGGATTAAAATATTGTTTTATAAACAATACAGAGAAAGTTGCGCCGACAAAAAAGATGACCGCCAGATGACATAAATTGTCAACTACAGTAGCAAATGTTACATCAAAAACAGGTTTATCTTTAAAAGGAATATTTCTTCCGGCATACTCTCCTATCCTAAAAGGAGTTATGATAGCTGCTGAGAACCCGGCAAACAATGAAGAAATAATAATACTGTTTTTATCCTCCTCCAATAATTTCTTACATATTATTTTCCATTTGAAAACCTGCAGGAAAATATTGGGAAGCCATAGTATTATGGCAAGAGCTAAAAAGACATAATTTATTTTGTAAAATGAAATTTCGAATTGCTGATTTTTGAATTGAATAAAGAGATAATAGACTAAACTCAATCCAATAATAATTTTCAAAAAGAATACAACTTTCTTTCTGCTAGAGAATAAAGAATAGAATGAGCCGGGACTTTTACTTTTCATCAGTCATTATTTTTTGAGAACTAAAATAATCAATTCAATTGATAAATGAATTACAATACTATTTAAACTTACAGTTGTAGAAATTATTTCATCCTGAAGGGAAAATTTTTTTATGTGTATTATTCTGACTTTCCTATTCAAGTAGTCGATTTACTTTTCAGCCAGCGTTCTTTTTTTATTCGATTCAACTTCATACTTTGAATTAATATTGCTTACAGTAGATATGAATTTTTTATTTCATTTAATGATTCAATTAACTATTTTCAGCAAAAGTTTTTGGGTAATTCATGGAAAAAGAAAATAAGCACGGTCTGGTTCGCGGGTTATCTCTACTTGCTGCAACAATGATTGCCGTTGGCTCAATGATTGGCTCAGGTATTTTCAGAAAACCGGCTACTATGGCTGGTCAGGTACAATCACCGGAATTACTTTTATTGGTATGGATTGGCGCCGGTTTGATCACTTTCATAGGCGCACTTACTAACGCAGAAATTTCCGGAATGATAGAAGACACCGGAGGTCAGTTCGTCTACTTCCGAAAAATGTATGGCGACTTTACAGCTTATCTGTATGGTTGGGCAACTCTTGCAGTAATTCAAAGCGGAAGCCAGGCTGCCATATCTTATGTATTTGCCGAGTACCTTGGTTACTTTTTTAAATTCCCTCACTTCTCAAAAGAGATTGAACAGATATCCATCTTTATACCTACCATTGGAGATATTTACCCGTTAAAAGATATCGGGACAAAGCTTGTAGCAATTGGTTGCTTAAGTATGCTTACAATTGTTAATTATGTTGGAGTTGTGTTTGGAGGAATAGTACAGACATTTATTACATTGGTAAAAATTGGTGTTATATTAGTTCTCACCGCTGTAATAATGATGTTTGGAAATGGATCATTCACAAATGTTTATACAGGATTTCAACTACCGGACTATGGTTCAAGCAGTATTTTTGTTGCAATTGGACTTGCATTAGCAGGGGCATTCTGGGCTTATGATGGCTGGAATAATGTTACGTACGTTTCAGGTGAAGTTAAAAATCCTAAAAGAAATGTACCGTTAGCATTACTGTTCAGTACACTAATTGTAATTGTTGTTTATGCATTAATAAATATTGCATACCTGTATGTGTTACCGGTTGATCAGATGGCTAAAAGTCCTTTGGTTGCTGCAAGTGCGGCAGAAATAATTTTTGGTCCTGTCGGAGCATCAATTATTTCAATTGCTGTAATTGTATCCACATTTGGCGCTGTCAATGGAAGTATTCTTTCAACTTCCAGGGTGTTTTATGCAATGGCTAAATCAGGATTATTCTTTAACAATCTTGGTCACATAAGTAAAAGATTCAGAACACCGGATATGTCACTCCTTGTTTTAGGAATTTGGTCCAGTTTGCTTGTTATGACAGGCACCTTTGATATAATAACCGATTATGTAATTTTTGCCGCATGGTTATTTTACGGATTAGGCGCTTACGGAGTTTTTATTCTAAGAAAGAAAATGCCGGATGCTGCCAGACCTTACAAAGTCTGGGGTTATCCTTATACTCCAATGTTGTTTGTAATTTTTTCCGCAGTATTTTTGTTAAATACTATTATCTCCGATACACAAAATGCAATGATGGGAGTATTGTTAATATTAATTGGTCTTCCAATTTATTTTTATAAAAAGATCAGACAGAAAGGTTAAGAAAAAAATGAGCACTAAAAAGAAGTTTGTTATTATTGATGCAATGGCTTTAGCATACAAAGCATACTTTGCTTTGATAAACAGACCGCTTTACACCGGCAAGAAGGAACCAACTTCAGCTATATACGGATTCGTAAACCAGATGATAAGAATACTTGAAACGAATAAACCGGATTATATTGCAGTAGCATTTGATTCCAAGGAAAAAACATTCAGGCATGAAAAATATGATCAGTACAAAGCAACACGACAGGAAATGCCCGAAGAACTTATACCCCAGATTCAAAGGATAAAGGATATAATTGAAGCATTTAAAATTCCCGTTTACATTTTACCAGGCTATGAAGCTGATGATATAATAGGAACTGCTGTTAAGAAAGCAGAACTTCTCGGATTGGATTCATATGCTATTACTCCGGACAAAGATTATAACCAGCTTATAACAGAAAACGTTCGCATAATAAAACCGGGCAAAACAACAAATGAAATAATAATAATCGATATAGCCAAGGTAAAAGAAGAATTCGGTATTGAACCGATACAGATAATTGATTACTTAGCGCTAGTTGGTGATAGTTCGGATAACATTCCCGGCGTTGCAGGTATTGGACCAAAAAAAGCCACTCCGCTTTTACAATCATTTAAATCGATTGAAGATATTTATGAAAACCTGGATAAGATAGAAAAAGCAGATATCCAGAAAAAATTAGCCGAGGGAAAAGAGAATGCTTTCCTATCCAAGGAATTAGCCCGGATTCATACCGATGTTCCCCTGGATTTCGATTTTGATAAAGCTAAACTTGAAATTCCGGATTACGAAAAACTATTATCCATTTTTACTGAGCTTGAGTTTAAAACATTTTATCCAAGAGTAAAAAAGATTTTCGAATTTTCACTTAACGGAATTATTGAAGAGAACAACATTAAAGTTGAATCAACCGTACTTTCTTTTGATAAAGAAAAAGTGAAGTATCACCTCATTTCAACTAAAAAGGAAGCAGAAGACTTAGTAAAAAAATTAAATGAATGCAGCTTGTTTGTGTTTGATACGGAAACTGATTCTCTTGATACAATTACAGTTAACCTTGCAGGAGTATCATTTTGCATTACTCCTGGAGAAGCATACTATGTTGCAGTAAATCCTTTTCCAAAATCTCATGATTTATTTTCAAAGGAATTAAGCAACAGGGTTGATATAAACGAATTTAAGGATTTATTTACATCAGTCTTTGCTGATGAAAAAATTAAAAAGGTTTGCCAGAACGGTAAATATGATATTTCCGTTTTGCGCCGGTATGATATGGAAGTAAACAACTTCTATTTCGATACGATGCTTGCAAGTTATGTAATTGATCCGGATGAAAAGCACGGTATGGATGATCTATCCGAAAAATATCTTAACTATAAACCAATACCTTTGTCAAGTTTACTTGGGGCTAAAAAAGATCCTTCAAAAATTTTTGATGTTGATTTAAACGAATTATCAAATTACTCCTGTGAAGATGCTGATGTAACGCTTCGCTTATTTAATGTTTTATCAAATATTGTAGATGAAAGTAAACTTAACAGGGTTTGTTATGATATTGAGTTCCCTCTTGTAAAAGTACTGGAAGATATGGAGCGTGAAGGAGTAAAAACCGATGAAGCATTTTTAAAATCACTCAGCAATGATCTTTCATCTTCGTTAAACCAGTTCTCTGCGGAAATCTGGAAATGCGCGGGTGAATCATTTAATATAAATTCTTCACAGCAGCTTCAAAGAATTCTCTTTGATAAATTAGGTCTTGATACCGGCAAAAAAACCAAGACAGGATTTTCAACCGATGCAAAATCTTTGGAAGCATTGCAGGGTAAACATGAAATAATTGACCTGATAATGAAGTACCGTGAAGTACAGAAATTAAAATCAACTTATACGGATGCATTGCCGCAGTTGATTAATAAACAAACCGGAAGAATCCACACAAGTTTTAATCAGACTATTGCTGCTACCGGAAGATTATCATCTACTAATCCCAATCTCCAGAATATTCCTATCAGAACAGAATTAGGACGGGAAATAAGGAAAGCATTTATTCCTAGAGATAAAAATCATGTTATTCTTAGTGCGGATTACAGTCAGATTGAATTAAGAATTATGGCAAGTATTTGCGGTGATAAAAATCTATCCGCTGCTTTTGAAAAAGGTGAAGACATTCATAGAAGCACAGCAGCTTTGGTTTTCCAGGTTCCACCTTCAGAAGTTACACCTGATATGCGCCGCAAAGCAAAGGAAGTTAACTTTGGAATCCTGTATGGTATTGGAGCATTCGGATTAAAAACCAGGCTCGGAATTCCACAATCTCACGCTAAAGAAATAATTGATAATTACTTTAAAACATTCAGCAATGTTAAGAATTATATGGATTCTGCAATTAAAAGCGCAAAGCTAAAAGGCTATGCTGAAACGCTTACCGGTAGACGGAGATTTTTAAGAAATATTAATAGTAACAATCAAACTGTAAGAGGATTTGAAGAACGAGCTGCTATCAATATGCCTATACAGGGTACTGCTGCAGATATGATAAAAGTAGCAATGATAGAAATCTTCAAAGACCTGAACAACAGGAAACTAAAATCCAAAATGATATTGCAGGTTCATGACGAATTGGTTTTTGATGTTCATAAAGATGAATTGGAAGAAGTTAAAGCTATGGTCAAGTATCATATGGAAACATCATTTCCCTTAAACGTCCCGATAGTTGCGGAAACAGGAGTTGGTG
>CAZIDB010000183.1:0-9980 GCA_964537965.1 uncultured Melioribacter sp.
ATTCAGTGTTATGATAGTGTTTCTTCTGATTTAGTTTATGATCAAGTAAAGAATTCCCGTATAGTAAATGCCGATGGCATTGCAATCTTTCGGCTGGGAGAAATGACTGATGAACTCTGGAATGCTTATGATAAGGCTAACGAACTTGATATCCAAAAGCAGGCACCTCAAATTTCAGGAATTATTTATTCCGGGAAAGGATCAATAAGAAACTGCTGGATTAAATCCTCAGAATCTCTTCTCAATGATAATAACATTATTCCTTTCGTTTTTAAGGAAGATGCATTTAAAAAGTATGACAGTTTCATCAATAAAGATTTTATTATTATGCCGGGTGGTGGCGGATCATCTGAGGCTGAAGCTCTGGATATAAGTGGCCTAAAAAATATTGAGAAATTTGTTTTTAAAGGAGGCGGCTATATTGGAATTTGCGCTGGTTCCTATCTTCCTGTAAAAGGTTATGGAAATAATATTACAAATGAACTGCAGATTGTTAATGCGGAAATAAAAGATGTGCAACATTGGAATCGTGGCAACGGAGTAGTTGTAATCAAAAGAGTTAAAGATCATCCTGTTTTTAACGGTATTAAAGAAGATAATTTTAATATGAATTACTTCAATGGACCAATTCTCGCTCCTTCAGATTTACAATTACCTCCATATAAAGAGCTGGCAATATTCCAAACGGATTTTCATGAAAATGATGCAAAGCCAGGAGATATGTTGGGTAGTACAGCTATTCTGGAAACAAATTTTAATAAAGGAAGGATTATTCTTTTTAGTCCACATCCTGAACTAACTGTTGGAAAAGAACGAATGCTTATTAATGCTGCAAAATATGTTTCGGAGAAATAACGATGGAATTGATTTTACGTGGATTAAATGACACATCCGAATTGCCGAAACTGTTCTCTTATTATCCAAAAGCATTTGTTAAAACTCCTTTGGATTATTTTACAAAAAGAATTAATAATGATCCTTATTTAATTCCTGCTGATATACGAATTGCTGGATATAATGAAGAGATCATAGGTTCTGTTACAGTATTTAGAAGAAAGATGTATTGGAATAATAAAGAAATAGCCTTTGGAGGAATTGGGAATGTCTCAACATTACCGGAAAAAAGAGGCTCAGGTGTTGCACAAAGTACTATGGATGATGCTTTAAAATATATTGATAACATTCCTTTTGGTGTTGTAATACTCTTTACAGGTATTAATGCTTTTTATGAAAAATTTAATTTCTCTACTATCCCGGCTCAGCATTTAGTCTTTCAGGTGAAATCAAACGAGTATTCAGATTACATTGTTAGATCTTTTATGAAATCCGACCTGATCGAAGTCTCCGAAATCTACGAAACCTTTAATAAAAATCTTTATGGTCCAATAATTAGAGATAATAACTATTGGCTGGCAAACTTAAAGTTTGCTGAAATAGATGAATCATTTCTTATTGCAGAAAGAGAAAATAAAATTCAGGGTTATATCCGGTTGGTCCCCGGTAAATCCAAAAATGAAATATGGGAATTCGGATATACAAATATTAAAGCATTCAATGCTCTACTTAGTGAAACGACTAAGAGATTAAAGAAAAATATTTTAAAAACTGCCGCCTTATGTCCGGCGGATTTGGTTACAAATAATTCTGTTTTTAGTGTTTCCATCGAACCTTCAAGTATTGCAATGGCATTAACAAATAAGAATATGTGCAATTCAGAATTATCAGAAGGTTTTACTAATTATTGCTTTTGGTGGACAGATAATTTTTAAGGAATATATTTATGGCTCATATCGGAACTTGTTCTCTTGATATCACTCCAAAACAACAAGTAGATTTGAATGGTTATATTTTGCGCTTCGGAAAATCTCAGGAAGTACATGATCCATTAACAGCAAACTTTTTTTACATAGAATCAGATAAAAAAAGATCGCTACTTGTTAGCTTGGATATTTTAACTATCGATTCAGAAACAGCCGAAGAGTTGCGGACTGAAATCTCCAACTTATTAAAAACTGAAAAAGAACTTATTATTCTTGCCGCTATCCATACTCATTCTGCAATAGGAAGTCCATATCTTAGAAACGTTGGTAAGGAAAGTAGAACCTGGCTTGAATATTTCAAGAGCCAGATTATTAAGGGAAGCATTACTGCAATGCAAAATGCTGTTGAGTGTGAACTATTCTCATACGACGCCTACTCTTTGGTGGGAATAAACAGAAGGAATAATGATCGGGGAATAGATCCAAGCGTTCCTTTTATTGTAGCCAGAAAGAATGAACAGATAATTGGAATGATTGTAAATTATGGTTGCCACGCAGTCTGCCTTACAGAAAGCAATCTTGACATATCCGCAGATTACATTAATTATATGAGACTTTATATTTATGAGAAACTGAACCAGCAGTTCCCAATACTTTTCTTTAACGGAGGTAGCGGCGATGTTGATCCCAAACGTCGCGGTTCATTTGATGATGCTAAGCATACCGGTGATAAACTGGCGAAAGAAATTTTATTGGTCTATAAGATTTACGAAGGAAAGAAATTAAGCAATGAAATTCATTATAACAGTGTGGACCTGGTTATTCCATATGATTGGCAACCTTCAATTGAAGAAGCAAAAGAGAACTTAAAGTTATACAAACAAAGAATAGAAAACGCAAAGACTAAAGAAGAAAAGAAAATTGCAGGCGCGTTTATTTTGTGGGCGTCTGAAATTTTGGAAAGGGCTAAAGATCATACTTTACCTACGGAATTAAAACTGCAAATTACTTCTGTTACAATCGGTGAATCTATGTTCATTGCAGTACCTTTGGAAATATTTTCTTCAATTGCGTTACGACTGCGAAAGTATTTTGCAGATTATTCGCTCTTCGTTATTAGTTACGGCAACGGTTATAAAGGATATTTATCGGATAAAGTTGCTCACTTTGAAGGCGGCTATGAAATTGAAGACTGGCACAAATATGCCGGAATACTTCCGAAGGTTCCATATGTTGAAGATCTTTTCTGGAATAGTATAAATCATTTAAACGAAAATAGGTTATATCGATATGTCAAAACTCGCGATTAAAGGCGGCACTCCTGTTAGAGTAAAACCAATTTCTCTCTGGCCAATATTTGATGGTAAAGAAAAAGAATACCTTTTAAAAGTATTGGAAAGCAGAGAGTGGGGAAAAATTTCCGGAAATATAAATACAGAATTTGAAGAAAAATTTTCTCGCTTCCAGGATGCTAAACATGCAATAACTGTTTGTAATGGTACGGTTGCTATAAGGATAGCGCTTTATGCTGCAGGTGTTGGACCCGGAGATGAAGTTATTGTACCATCATATACTTTTGTAGCCACTGCTTCTGCAGTACTTGAAGCTAATGCTATCCCGGTGTTTGCAGATATTGATGATAATACTTTTAACTTATTACCGGAAAGTGTTGAACAATTAATTAATGAACACACAAAAGCAATTATGCCTGTCCATTTCGGCGGAGCTCCATCTCCGTATCTTGATAAAATTATGAATATCGCTGAGCGAAATAACCTGATAATAATTGAAGATGCTGCACAAGCACAGGGCTCTTCGTTTAGAGGTAGGCGTGTAGGTGCATTGGGCACTGCCGGTACTTTCAGCTTTCAATCAAGTAAAAATATAACCTCCGGTGAAGGCGGCGCTATAGTTACAAACGATGACCTGACCGCAGAGAAATTACGTTCGTTTCATAACTGCGGGCGCAAACCAGGTTATCCATGGTATTTTCATTTTGGAGTTAGTGGTAACTTCCGGTTATCTGAATTCCAGGCTGCTATTCTTCTTGCCCAGCTTGAGCGGGAAGAGAGTAATCTTGCTAAGAGAAGAGAAAATGCCAAATACTTAGATAAGCTTTTAACTGATGTAGAAGGTATTGAACCCGCAGTATATCCGGATGATATTCAGAGTTCATATTACTTATACGTAATGAAATACAGAAAAGAATCTTTCAATTCTCTTTCGAAAGAAAATTTTGTAAAAGCTCTTAATGCAGAAGGTATTTCAACACTGGAAGGTTATCCCTTCCCTCTTTATAAACAACCAATCTTTACAGAGCAAAATTTCTGGAATAACTATTGCCCGGTTAATTGTTCATTCTATAAAAAAACAATTGATTATACAAAGTCATGGAATCCTACTTCCGAACAAATATGTAAAACAGGCTTCTGGTTTCCGAATACAGTTTTACATGGCAGCAAAGAAGATATTGATGATATTGTTGAAGCTATAAATAAAATAAAAAAGTACTCTGTCGAGCTTATGGGAGATGATGACTAATGAAAGTTGGAATTGCCGGTACCGGGCTTATGGGTTATACACATGCAGGATGTTATTCAGAATTAAAAGATGCAGAACTTTATGCGGTTGCAGAACAGAATACCGGAAAGCTTCTGGGGTTTCAAAAAAAATATCCTGCAGTAAAAAACTATAATGATGTTTTTGAAATGATTGATGATGACAGTATTGACGTTATTGATATCTGCCTGCCTACACCGCTTCATGCACCGGTGGCTATTGCTGCGTTAGGCAGGAATAAAAATGTTTTGTTGGAAAAACCAATAACCTTAAATCTTAACGATGCATATGCAATAAAAGATGCTGCCGAAGGGAGTAAAGGAAAATTGATGGTTGCTCATGTGCTTCGCTTTTGGCCGGAATATGTTTTAACCAGAGAGATTTTACTAAAGGAATTAGCGGAGAAAAAAATAACCGCTGTGTACGCGTCCAGGCTTAATGAATTACCGCTATGGAGTGAGAACTCCTGGATAATGGATGATGTTAAAAGCGGCGGTGTAATTATTGACCTGATGATCCATGATATTGATTATATAATCTGGAATTTTGGTAAAGCCCGCAAAGTATTTACTAATGCAATTTATAATGAAAATAATTATGCAATCCAGGTAATGGTAATTCTTGAAATGGAAAATAGATGTATTGCCTATATAAATGGCGGATATTTAAATCCTGCAGGAACGGGTTTAACTTCTTCAATGAAAATTTACACGGAAAATTCTTTACTTGAATTTAATTCTGATAAGAACTTAATTACACAATCGCAAAAAGGCGGACAGGTAAAAAAGTTTCAGGTACCTGAAAAAGATGCTTACCTGGAGGAAATAAAATATTTCTTAGATTGCATCAGGAACAACACCACTCCTGCTATTATTACAATTGATGATGCAATCGAAAGTTTAAAAACCTGTCTTACATTAAAAGAATCACTTAATAAAAAACAATGGCTTACAATTAACCCGGAAAAATTAATTTGAATATTCAAATTGGACAAATATAAATGGATACTAAAAATGTTTTTTCTTTAGAACAATATAACCTGTTTGCAAATAAAATAAATGCAGATATAACAACGATTGGTTACTCCGAAAATAACCTTCCTATAAGAGTTTTAAAGAAAGGTTCCGGTAAACTTAAAGTTTTGTTCATTGCAAGAATACATGGTAACGAGCCCGCCACAACACAGGCATTACTGGAATTCATAAATGAAAATTCTTTTAAAGACCTGGAATTACACGGAATCTTCCTGTCCAATCCGGACGGCGCTGCTCTATATGAAAAATTATGGTTGAATAATCCTGAACCACATTGGAGTAATAATTTTAACGATGCCAGGCTTAATGCAAACAAAGTTGATATTAACAGGGATTGGCTGGTCTTAAGTCAGCAGGAAACCAAAGCAATTCAAAAGTTTATACTTGAGCTTAATCCGGATTTTGCAGTTGATTTTCATGAGTACTACTGGTCAGATAAAGGTTATCCGCCAAAGCACCCATATGAAGATGTTGACGGATTTATGGCAACAATGACTGATGCTCCATTTTTTGGGACTCATCCTTATACAAAGGAATTATCCGAACAGGCAATGTATTCGTTAATTCCAAAACTGGAAAAGGAATTCGAATGGAAAATTAAACCGCGTCATTTTATTGGTGAGCCTAAGAATGAGTATACTCCCCCAACTTATCTGGGTGTTTATTTAGCTTTACGTGGTATACCAAAATTATTAATTGAGACTTGGGGTGTAGCTTGTTCAACTTTATTGCTGGATAAAAGAATTGCTTTTCACAAAAAAGCAATGAAGTATCTTATTGACTGGCTTTTGGAAAATCAGATAAAAATATTATCAAAACCATTATATATGGAATCACTGACCTTCGAACTGGAAACTAAAGATCAACCAAAAATTAACGACTTTACAAAAGTACTTGATTTACACCGTTTAAATTTCAAAATAGACAGCAACTGTATTGTTGTTAAATGCACATCTTTGGAAATCAGTTTTGTAAAAACTATATACTATTTAATATTTGAAAAGGAAAACAAATAACAATGAAACAGCACGAAACAATTCTATCATCTATGACTCTTGAAGAAAAGATTGGACAAATGTTCATGATCGGGTTCAAGGGTGAGACATTACCCCCGGAAATTATACAGTTTATGGATGAATGTAACATTGGTTTCATAGATATTTTTGCAAGAAACATAGTTTCTGTTGAACAAGCAACCGAACTAATGAATGAAATTCACAAGCACAGTAAAATTCCTCCTATGATATTTACTGACCAGGAAGGTGGTGTTGTTTGCCAGTTTGCCGAGCTGACGTCAACTGTATCAAGTCCAATGGGATTAGCGGCTACTTATAATCCTGCTTTCATTCAACTTGCAGCCGAAATACTTGCTGAAGATATGAACCTAATAGGTATTGATGGTTTCCTTGCTCCATTGGTGGATGTAAATCACGAACCGAACAACCCTATTATCGGTCTAAGAGCTTTTTCTGATGATGCAGCTATTGTTACAGAATCCGGTAAAGCTTTTATTAAAGGGATTCAGCAAGCAGGCCTTGCCTCTGTTCCAAAACATTTCCCCGGCCACGGAGGAAGCAAGCTTGATTCCCACTTTGTGCTGCCCACTTTAGATCTTAGCGAAGAATTCTATGACCTTGTTGATTTACGTCCCTTCAGAGAAATTGTAAATGATACCGACTTTATGATGACAGCTCATATTTCTATTCCTAATATTGATACCACCGGTATGCCGGGAACTTTCTCCAAAAAATTTCTAATTGATGTTCTTAGGGAGAAGTATGGTTTCAAAGGTGTTTTAATGTCAGACTGTTTAGAAATGGATGTAATAAAAAGTAACTTTTCTCCGGAAGAGATTATTACTCATTCTATTGAAGCAGGCAATGATGTTCTTTTATTAAGCCATAGCCTGGATATTCAGAAAGAATTATATAAAATATTACTTGAAAAAGTAAGAAGTGGACAAATACCAGAAAAGAGAATTGATCTTTCCGTAAAGCGGATTCTTATTGCCAAAGAAAAATACGGAATGATCCCCGGTTCAAAGCAAAGGGATGTTTCTATTGCCACCAAGCTTGTACGAAGCAAACGCGAAACAGAAGATTATATTTGCAGGCACACTATTGTATTGCTTAGAAACAAGCTTAATAAATTGCCATTAAAGAAAGAACAGAGCATTGGAATTATTGAATGGGATAAAACAAGATCAACAGTTCAGCTGAACGAACCATCCCACACAAGCTACCTTGAGAAATTTGCGAAGGAATATTTTAATTCGGTTGAAACACTAATTCTTCCTTTAAAAAGAAATGACTCTACTGAAATAAAAAACTTCGTTAAATCCTATGACAATATAATGGTTGCTCCATTTTCGCGTACACCTGAATTAGAAATGCTGCAGGGTGATAATATCAGAGAAATTTTAAAGATCAGGAATGATGTTATTATTATCGCTACAGGAAATCCATATGACATCAGGCATTTTCAGAATGCGAAGACATATCTTGCCACATTTGGATTCAGAGACACACAGATAAGAGCATTGTTTGATGTATTAACCGGAAAATTTCAACCGGTGGGTAAACTGCCTGTTGAAATAAAAGGTATCTTCCCAAGAGGATACAATAGTAATAACTCTCAAGGCATTTAAGATTGTTTAATATAATTTCGTTCACCTGGAATTTTTTGTGTTTCAAGGTGAATTAAACAAAATATAAAAAGCTGATTATCAATCATTGAAGTTGGAAATAGTTTTATGAACACTAAAGTGGTAAGTAAATTTTTATTGCACGGCGACTTTATAAAAGCAGAGCCTTTTGGAAATGGTCATATCAATGATATTTTTCTTTTAACGTTTAATCAGGCCGGTTTACCAGTACACTATATTTTAAGAAAAATTAATAAGTATGTTTTTAAGAATCCGGAAATCGTTATTAATAATACTCTTAAAGCGATAGAGCATATTTCTAAAAAATTACTGGAGCTGAACGAAAAAAATATTTCCCGTAAAGTAGTTACAATGATTAAATCGATTAATGATGATTACTATTACAAAGATGAAAACGGTGATTACTGGTGTGTAATATTATTTTTTGAAAATGCATATACTGTTGATTGCATCAAAACACCTCAGCAGGCATATCTTTCCGCAAAAGAATTCGGCAGGTTCCAGAAATATTTATTTGATGAAGATATTGAAAAGTACCAGTTCTCTATCCCTGATTTTCATAACCCGTTTAAACGAATTGAAACACTTAAAACAGTAATAAAAAAAGATCCGGTACAAAGAGTTTTTTCTGCCGAAAAAGAAATTGAACAGGTTTTATCCAATGTATCTCTTACTGATAAACTGAATTATTTAATAGATAACCATTTGCTGCCCTTAAGAATAACCCACAACGATACAAAAATTAATAACGTAATGTTTGATAAAGAAACCTGCTCAGGTTTATGTGTAATTGATCTGGATACCGTAATGCCCGGCAGAGTGATTTTTGATTTTGGTGATATGGTCAGAAGCTCTTCTTCAACTGCTGCGGAAGATGAAAAGGATATTGCAAAAGTTAAAATGCAGATTACACTTTTTGAAGCGCTTGTCAAAGGATACCTCGAAAATCTTTCGGCATTCCTGATGAATGAAGAATTAAATAACCTTGCTTATGGCGCAGAGCTGATAATTTATGAGCAGGCAGTACGTTTTCTAACAGATTACCTTGATGGCGATCAGTATTACCATACAAATTACAAAGAGCATAATTTAATCCGTACAAGAAATCAGCTTGCTTTATTGGATAGCGTAAAAATTCAGAGGAAGACCATGGATGAAATTATCCGGAATTATTCCGGCGGAAATTATTTAAATTAATTTTTCTATAAATTATGAAACGAAAAGCTACTACATCAGTCTTACCAAAATTTGATTTCTTAGAGCTTGCAAAAATAAAAAGCGGAATAAAGAGCAAAAGGCTTAGCAGCTTTGATAAAGAAGGAGGGAATAAAGATTCTGTTCGCATTAAGTCAAAAGAGAAAGTTACTTTATGTGATATAAAAGGTGCAGGTATATTAACTCATCTTTGGTTTACAATATCACCTCCACCAGAAAAGCTAAACCGTAATGATATAGTTTTAAGAATTTATTGGGATGGAAACAACTTCCCTTCAGTTGAATCCCCAATAGGGCCATTCTTTGGACAGGGTTGGAATGAAAGCTATGAGTTTGTAAGTCTGCCACTTGTTGCCGCTCCGGAGAAAGGTAGGGCACTTGTTTCATATTTTGCTATGCCCTTTTCAAGTCGCGCTAGAATTGTTATCGAAAATGAAAGTGATATTGATATTAAAGCTTTCTTCTTCTATATAGACTTCATTGAATTAAATAAATTGCCAGAGGAACTCGGAAGATTTCATGCATGGTACAATCACCGGTTAACAGAAGCTTTACCAGAAGGTGAAAATGAATGGGATATGCTGGGATATCAGGGAAAAAATCTTAATGGGAAGAATAATTATCTCGTAGCAGATGTAAAGGGACAGGGTCACTTTGTAGGTTTAAATTATTTCATCCATTCGCCAACACCTATGTGGTATGGAGAAGGTGATGATATGATTTTTATTGACGGAGATAAATTACCAA
>CAZIDB010000184.1:0-9874 GCA_964537965.1 uncultured Melioribacter sp.
TTTTGTGTAATGTTGGCGGTTCTTTAGGAGAAACTTCTGCATTGGCAATTCTAATTGGTGGAATATTTTTGATAGCAGTTGGAATAGTTAACTACCGTGTTCCTCTTGCAATGATAATCGGGATGTTAATCTTTGGTACTCTTTTCTGGGTTATAGACCCAATAAAATATCCCAGTACTTTCTTCCAGATTTTTGCCGGTGGATTTTTATTCGGTACAATGTTTATGGCAACGGACTGGGTTACATCTCCAATTACTTCTAAAGGAATGTGGATTTACGGAATCTGCATATCATTCCTTGTAATAATGATTAGAATATTTGGCGGGTTGCCGGAAGGTGTTATGTATGCAATCCTTATTATGAATGCTTTAGTTCCTACTATAAACAGATATACACGCCCAAGAATTTTCGGGGAGGTAAAACAATGAAAACAGTAATTCATATGATTGCAACACTTTCAATTATTGGAATTATTGCCGGTGGCTTGTTAGCCTACGTTAACGGCTGGGCTACTCCCTTAATTGAAGCTAACAAAAAAGCAGAAACGGAAAAAGCAATATTCCTCGTCCATCCTGAAGGTAAAAGTTATGAAGCTGTGCCGAACGCAGGATTCGAAATTTACAAAGTACTTGATGATACTAAAAAAGTAATTGGTTATTCGCTTGTGTACGAAGGAAATGGTTTCCAGGGTAAGATAAGAATTATGTTGGGTCTTAATGAAGATATGAAAAAACTTTCTATGTACGAAGTGCTTGAGCAGAGCGAAACACCGGGGTTGGGAACAAAAATATTAGAAGATCCTTTTAAAAAACAATTTAACGGATTGGTTGCCGAACCAAATATTGCCTGGGTAAAAGGAAAAGCTCCAAGCAAACCAAATGAAATTCAGACAATAACAGGTGCAACAATTTCATCAAAATCTTTAGTTGCAATTATTAATGAAGCTTTGGATAAAGCACGTTCATTAAAAGAGAAGGGAGTTTTATGAAAAAGGATAGTTTAACATATGAATATGTAAAAGGATTGTGGGAGATTAATCCTACTTTTAAACAGATACTTGGTACCTGCCCAACTCTTGCTGTAACAGTATCTGTAATGAATGGAATAGCGATGGCTCTTGCAACAACATTCGTTCTTGTGTTTTCAAGTTTGTTTATTTCTTTGGTTAGAAAATTAATTCCTAACCAGGTTAGAATAGCTGCTTACATTGTAATTATTGCATCATTTGTTACAATAACAGATTTGGTGATGAAAGCGCAGTTCCCGGATTTATCAAAAGCTCTTGGTCCTTTCATTCCGCTTATTGTGGTTAACTGTATTATTCTTGGCAGGGCAGAAGCATTTGCTTCTAAAAATACTCCTGGAAGATCTGTACTTGATGCTTTAGGTAACGGAACAGGCTTTTTAGTTGCTTTAATAATTATGAGCGGTATCCGCGAGATTCTTGGTTCAAGAACATTTTTAGGAATGCAGGTTCTTCCAAATCAATTTGAACCGTGGACAGTTATGATTCTTCCTGCAGGCGCATTTTTAACATTCGGTTTATTAATGGGAATGTCTAACGCTTATATGAACAGAAAGAAACGTTTGGAACAGGAAGCCTTAATTAAGAAGTACCGCAAAACTTCTGTACAAGTAAAAGAACAGGAGGCATAAAATGGATTTGTTAATAATTTTTATTTCTGCTGCAATAGTAAATAATTTTGTACTTTCAATGTTCCTTGGAATTTGCCCGTTCATCGGGGTTTCAAATAAAACTTCTTCTGCTTTATCTATGGGCATGGCAACTACATTTGTTCTTGTGCTTACTGCAATTGTTTGCTGGTTATTGTGGAATATGGTTTTAGTGCCGTATCAAATGGAGTTTTTGCAGATTCCATCATTTATTCTTGTAATTGCAGCTCTTGTTCAGTTAGTAGAAATGTTTATTAAGAAGGTTAGTCAGCCGCTTTACCGCGCATTGGGAATTTTTCTTCCTTTGATAACAACAAATTGCGCTGTCCTTGGTTTAGCTCTTCTTCTTGTTACAAAAGAATATGATTTTCTTCAGAGTTTGTTTTTTGGAATAGGCGCAGGCGTTGGTTTTTCTTTAGCTTTATTTATTATGGCTGGTATTAGAGAAGAACTTGAATTGACAGATGTGCCTAAACCTTTCCAGGGCGCTCCAATTACTTTAATTACTGCCGGTTTATTAGCTTTGGCATTTATGGGCTTTGCAGGAATGATTTAATATTTTAGAAGAATGAATACAGCAATTAAAAAATATTATCTTCTAATCCTGCTTCTTGTATTTACTTCCTGCAGCAATAAGGAAGATAAAACTATTAAAAGAACTACTATTGTTATGGGTTCTACAATAGAAATTCAGGTTAGAGGTGTTGATGAAGAAAAAGCTGGTGCTGCTATAAACAAAGCATTTGATGAATCTAAAAGACTGGATACACTCTTTTCTACATACATTAAGAATAATGAAATGTGGAAAATAAATAACAGCGAAAATGATACGGTTAAAGTAAATGAAGAAATCTTCCTGTTACTTAAAAAATCTGATGAGATTTGGAAAGAAACTGAAGGAGCTTTTGATATTGCGTTAGGAAAAATTATTGATCTGGTTGGTTTTGAAAAAGATTCTCCAAAACTGCCTTCTCCTAACGAAGTTGTAGAAGCGCTTAAAGAAGTTGGATGGAAAAAGATTCAATTGATTGAGCCGGATATTTTAATAAAACCAAAACATGTTAAAATTAGTTTTAATGCAATTGTTCCGGGATACGCTGCGGATAAGTGTTCACAAATTCTTGAAGCAAACGGAATTAAAGACTATCTCGTTAATGTTGGCGGAGAAATCTTTTCCAGAGGTAAGAATTGGAAAATTGGAATTCAGCACCCACGTAAGGAAGATGAATTACTTGGCTCAATTGCAGATAATGGTTTTGGCGTTGCTACATCGGGAGATTATCAACAGTATTTTAAGAAAAACGGAAAACGTTTTACACATATATTTAATCCTGTTACAGGATACCCGGCTAACGAATGTGAAGCAGTTACTATAATTGCAAAAGATGCAGTTTCTGCTGACGCTTTATCAACCGGAATTTTTGTTCTTGGTCCGGTAAAAGGACTTGAGTTAATTGAAAAGCTAAAAGATGTTGAAGGTATAATTGTGGATACAACCGGTACTGTACATCAATCATCTGGTTTTACTAAATTCTTATCGAGGTAAAAATGGAATTTGGAATTATATTAGCAGTTATAACAATGGGCGGACTTGGATTTTTATTAGCAGGCGGATTAGCCTTTGCCGATAGAAAGTTAAGAGTAGAAGAAAATCCGCTTATTGGTCAAATAAATGAAGTGTTGCCAAATGCTAATTGCGGCGGCTGCGGTAAAGCCGGCTGTTACGATTTTGCAGTTAATGTTGTAGAAGGAAAAGTTCCTGTTAACGGTTGCCCGGTTGGTGGAAATGATGTTGCACAAAAAATAGCAGAAATTCTTGGTGTGGAAGCCGGCGCTTCTGTTAAGAATATTCCAATCCTTTTATGCCGCGGTGGAAACAGTGAAGTAGTTAAGAAGATGGCGGATTATTACGGACCACTTAGCTGCAAAGCAATGAATATTGTTTCCGGTGGAGATAAACTTTGTTATTACGGATGTCTTGGCGGCGGAGATTGCGTTACTGCTTGTCCGTTTGATGCAATGGTAATGAACGATAATGGTTTGCCTGAAGTAATTGAAGAACTCTGTACAGGCTGTGGTACATGCATTAAAGCTTGTCCGCGTAATGTATTGGAAATGCATCCTATTGACAGGGAAGTATTTGTATTCTGTAAAAACCAGGATGACCCAAAGAGGTCTAAAGAAGTTTGTAAAGTTTCCTGTTTGGGTTGCGGAATTTGTGCGCGTAAATCTGAAGGCGGTGTTGTTATGCAAGGAAACCTTGGAAAAGTAGTTCATGAATTATTTGATGCAGAAAAAATTCCATTTGAAAAATGTTCTACAGGTGCAATTGGTTATAAAACAAAAAAGGATATTCCAGTTAACTAATGAATGATGAAGTTATTGTTGAAGAGGGCATTGTTGTTTCTGTAGAAAACGAATTTGCAAATGTTGCAGTTATACAAAGTGATGCCTGCAATGAATGTTCGGCAAAGATAATTTGCAAACCCAGAACAGCAACAGAAAATATTATTAAAGTTCTAAATCCGCTTGGCGCTAAACCAGGTAATAAAGTTCGCTTTGAAGTAAAAGGTGTAACACTCATAAATGTTTCTTTTATGCTTTATGGCATACCGCTTATTCTTCTTATTGTTGGAATATTTTTGGGATTATCTCTTTTTGAAGCTTATCAATCCAAGGAATTATATTCTTTTTTATTTGGAGTTGGATTGGTAGTAATCTATTATCTCTTATCATTCGGAAAGTTAAGAGATAAAAACAAGGAAGTATTACCAACAATAATTTCTAGGGAAATAAAAGAAACCGGAGTTATTTAGGTAAAGCTGACCGCATAGTACATCAGTTATTTATTAGGAAACATCAGCGCTTCATCTTTATTTTTGCCTTTCATCCACCAAGCCTCCGGAATAATTTTCCAGTTATTGTTTAGTGTTGGCGTAATCGTATTCTTTTCCTCAATCCATTTCATCATATAGTAACGCATATCTTTTTCAGTGGAATTCAAAATCCTGTTTACTAATTCATTAGTAGGAATTTTTACTCCAACTGTTAAATGTCCTCCGCCACCGTTTCCTCTGTAAGAATTAAGAGCCACTTTATACGTTTGAGATGAATCGAATTTCTGACCATCTCTCATTGAAGAAATACTTATTCTTTGTCCGGCTGGTTTTGAAATATCAACAATATAATTTATACCGGCAGCACAATCAAAATTATAGGAAGGAACTTTCAAAACCGGAGTATTAGAGTAGCTACTTAAAATAATACTATCATCAGCATCTTTTTTAAAAGCCAGTAGGTTATCGTTTTCATCTTTCATTTGGTTAAACCAAATACTGTATGAATACTCGAGATAATTTTTTATCTCTGAACCGGTCAGACTTATTGTATATAATAAATTTTCGTAGCGGTATAAGTTAAACATGTCGCCAACAATAACTTTACCTTTTTCTATTTGGGAATCTGGGGATAGAGGTGCTGTAAATGAAATATCGGCGCCGGTAAGTTCAAGTTGAACCTGGTTTATCAAATCCATAAAAGCAGATGGACCGAATAAAGATTCGCGTGAAGAAATATTTTTAGTGAAATATCCGATTGGTTTGCAAACGTACTCTTTTACCTCATTAAAAGCGTAATTGAATTTGTTTAGAAAAGATGAATCGGGACTGAAATCTTTTGACTCGACTATTTCTCCCGTAATTTTTTTATCCCACTCTTTTTTATCAGGATTAAAAGTTAAAGTGCAATTTGCAACAGCGCAGTTGCGGGCAGCATTAACACCTCCAAGTATAAGAACTTTTTGATTTGATTTATTTGTTAGAGTATAATTCCAGCCATGATGATCGTGCCCAACAAAAATAATATCAAACCCGGCTACAGCTTCTGCTACAAGCTGGGAAGCGTTTTCATTTCTTGGCGTACTAACATTTTGATTACCATAATTGTAATCTGTACCTGAATGAAATAGTCCGATTAACAAATCTGGTTTTTCTTTTTCTTTAATGATCTTTACCCATTTATCGGCAGATTGTATCATATCTAAAAATTCAATTCCTTCCCATATTTTTGGAGGAAGCCAGTTTGGAATTGCCGGTGTAATTAATCCTAAAACTGCAATTTTAATTCCTGCCCTGTGTAGAATTGTGTAAGGCTTAAAATATGGTTCGCCCGTTTTAATACTAACTGCATTGGCTGCTAACCAGGGGAAATTAAGCTCTTTACAAAAGCGATCATAAACAGCGTGGCCGGTTTCAATATCATGGTTCCCAACAGTGCCTGCATCATATTTCATGTAGTTCATAATTTCAGCCCAGATATGCGGCACGTTAGTTTTTTCGAAATTATAATAATATACCAAAGGTGTTCCCTGAAGAACATCCCCGCCGCTTAATAGAATTGTCTGCTGATCTTTCTTATTCCTTTCCTGGTTTACAAAAGTTGAAATCTGTGCTAATGAAGAATTATTCGGTTTCAATTCCATGAAATCAAAAGGGAAGGCTGCTCCATGTTCATCGGTAGTTTCAATAATCTTTAAGTTAACAGTTTGAGCTTGAATGTCTAAAGAAAAGAGAACAAGAATAACAATTAAGAATATTCTTTTCCGCAAAGTATTTATATCAATACGCATAGTTTTATCATTTAGTAAATTTTCTTAACCTAAAATTACGCATAATAGTGTTTTGAATTCAACATCAGTTTTATTCTTTAAAGATGGAATATAATGTTCAATGCATGTTTTATTTTGTAATAGGAATAAAAAAGCCCGGCTTAATTTTACCGGGCTTTCAATTTTTATTTGCTCATATCTTTGTACGGTGGAAGAGGAGGTAGTACAGGAGGATTTGCTTTTAACTTCTCCATAATTACTTCAATTGCTTTATTCAACTGCTGGTCAACCCCTTCATACTCCAATGCAGGATCGTTATCTACAACAATATCCGGCTCAACTCCATGTCCTTCCATTATCCATTCCTTACCTTCGTTATCATAACGCGAAAACTCAGGTTTATTTAAAGAGCCTCCATCAAGAAGGGGAAGTGAACCACGAATTCCTACAACTCCGCCCCAGGTTCTCTTTCCAATTAACTCGCCAAGATTAGCTTTTCTAAACCTGTATGGGAAAATATCTCCGTCTGATGCAGAGAATTCATCAATCAATAAAACTTTAGGACCGAAATGCGTACCACCCGGATCTACTTGCGGAATTGAATTACGTGCAATAGTAATCATTTGAAGTTTTCTATCAAGACGTTCAAGTATCATTGGAGAAACATTACCACCGCCGTTTCCGCGATTATCAATTATCAATGCTTCTTTCTTTAATTGCGGGTAGTAGTATTTTGTAAATTCATTTAAACCTTCAACGCCCATATCCGGGATATGAATATATCCGACTTTTCCTCCGGTTGCTTTATTAACTTTTTCAATGTTTCCTTCAACCCAGTTAAAATAATAAAGCGAATGTTCGTCGTCTGTTGGTACAACAACCGTTTCCCATTTTCCTTCTGCCTGAGGTTTACTGTTTAAAGTTAGGGTTACTTGTTTGTTTGCAGTATTCTCAAGCGATTCATAAATATCAACCATTTCATTCGTTGGCTTTCCATTAACCTCTATAATATAATTTCCTTCCTTTGCTTTAACTCCCATTTCTGTTAATGGCGAGCGAAGTTTTTTGTCCCAGTTTTGTCCCTTCAATATTTTTACAACTTTATAGTAACCGGTTGATTCATCACGTTCAAGCTTAGCGCCTAATAAACCAAGCTTAATTCGTTCAGGATGAACATAGTCTCCGCCGCCAACATATGCATGTCCAATATTTAATTCGCTAATCATCTCACCAATTATGTAAGTTAAATCCGCACGATGATTAACATAACTTAAAAGTGGTGTGTAGTTCTCTTTTGCTTTTTCCCAATCAACACTACGCATATTAGGAGCAAAAAAGAAATCACGCATCTGGCGCCAGCATTCATTAAAAATCTGTTTCCATTCTGCATGACGATCCAGATTCATTTTCATATCTGAAAGTGAAAGTTTTTCTTTAAGTTCTATTTTACTTTGTGGTAAATCAATTATTGAATATGAGTTTTCTGTATTAACCAACATTTTTTTCTGATCGGCAGAAATTTCAAATCCGTTTATTTCACCTAATTCAGTCTCTTTAAGCTTTTCAAAATCAAACATTATTAACTGTGCTTTTGGGTCAGAAGATTTTCTTTTCATGTAGTAAATTTTATTTCCGGCAGATTCAATTCCCCAGTATGTAGCCCCGGTAGGAGTAATTTCAGCAATACGGTCTTCAATTCCGTCAAAATCTACTTTAACAGTAACGGTTTTTTCTTTTTCTTCTTTCTCTTTTGGATTGTCCTTTTTCTCTTCTTTCTTTTCTTCTTTTATTGCAACTTCATCACTCTTTGGTTCAAACGGAGATTTTGTATCCTTGCAGAGAGAAACTAAATAAATTTTATCCATATCCGTGTATACTGAATTGAATTCGGTTTGACCATAGGTTGGATGGAAATCCCGTTCAGAAATTAAATACAAAAAATTTCCATCACTGCTGAATTCTGGTCCGTATGTATCGTGCCAACCATTTGTAATTGATGTGGATTTGTTTTCATCAAGAGAATAGAGATAAATTTTTGTGAAAGTTTGTTCTTCCGGCCTTGCGTATGCAATCCATTTACTATCCGGCGACCATGCAAAACTTGTTATTTCCCACGCATCGGATTTATCTACCTGAATTGTTTTTTTAGTTTCCACTTCAGTGTAATTAAGTGTTTGTTCTCTGTTATTCCATAAAAGTTTTTTGCTATCCGGAGACCATAAAATGCTGTACTTATAGTTATGACTATTTGAAGTAAGCTGAACCGGTTTTTCTTTTCCATCCTGTTTCATTATATAAATTTCATCTTCACCTGTTTCATCGGAAATGTAAGCAATCCATTTTCCATCAGGAGACCATTT
The DNA here is from genome assembly GCA_964537965.1 of uncultured Melioribacter sp. Taxonomy (GTDB): domain Bacteria; phylum Bacteroidota; class Ignavibacteria; order Ignavibacteriales; family SURF-24; genus SURF-24. Next base: position 8,641 of record CAZIDB010000184.1, read on the forward strand.
CGAATTTCTTTCATGCACACCGGAAGAAGTAGTTAAGTTTCTTGTAGGACCATCTTTTACCGGAACAGTAAAAATATCTCCGCGTGCACCAAACAATGCTCTCTTACCATCAGGAGAAATTTCGTAATTGGTTATGTTTCTGCTTACATCAACTAAACCACCGCGCCCGGAATCAAAATCTTCATTTATATAAACTGTTACTTTTTCTGCTTGGCCGGAAACAAGATCGTACTTATAAATATAACCGCCATTCTCAAATACTATTGCGTTATCACCAAGCGATGGGAATTTGATATCGTAATCTTTAAAGTCAGTTAGCTTCTTTGTTTCTTTTGAAATAAGATCATAAGCAAAAAGATTCAAACGACTATCGCGGTCAGAAAGAAAATATACTTTATTTCCGCTCCACATTGGAATAATATCCTGTGCGGGATTGTTAGTTATGTTCGTTGTAGTTTTAGTTTTAAAATCATAAATCCAGACATCATCAGCTTGTCCACCTTTATATCTTTTCCACGTTCTGAACTCTCTGAAAATTCTATTGTAAGCAAGCTTAGAACCATCCGGTGAATAAGAACAAAATCCACCGCGTGGAAGAGGGAGTTGCTCAGATAATCCACCATGAGCAGAAACACTAAAAAGCTGTCCTTTAAAATCATTGAATTCAATTCCTCTTGAACGATAGATTATTCTATCATTTCCATTCCAGCACATAACAATATTATTGGGACCCATTCTGTCAGATACATCATCCCGGTCAAGGGTAGCGGTGTAGGTTAGTCTTTTAGGAACTCTGCCGTTAGAAGGCATTAAATAAACTTCAGTGTTGCCGTCGTATTGACCGGTAAATGCGATATTTTTCCCATCCGGAGAAAAGCGGGCAAACATTTCATAACCGGGATCATTGGTTAGTTTTCTTGCCGTGCCTCCGCTTGCTTCTACAGTATATAAATCTCCTGCATAACTAAAAACAATTGTGTTCCCATGAATTGCAGGAAACCTGAATAATCGTTTTTCATTTTGAGCAAGAACAATATTTGTAAAAATAAAAACCGCGATAAGTAAGCAGCTTAGTCCTGCATTATTGAATTTTTTCTTCATAATAAATTTCCTTACAAATTTTACATTGAAAAATAGAACTAAATTGAATGATTTTCATTACAATAAGTAAACTTTTAGGATTTGTTCAAAATATAAAAGGAATGATTAGAAAAGAGGGAATGATTTAAAAACA
>CAZIDB010000185.1:0-9645 GCA_964537965.1 uncultured Melioribacter sp.
AAAAAGAAGGACGGCATAGGACTAATACTATACCGTCCAAGAAAGATATGCAGCGAATTAACAATCAAACAAAACAACTAAAATATAAAAACCAGGAACTAATTCTATTCTTTTGAGAAATATGCACTCACCGTTGCTTCATTTCCATCATAAGAGATTAAAGTAAGATTTTTACTTGGATCAGAGTCATCTTTATATGAATATTTAAAGTCAGTAAGATTATTTTTCAAAAAGCAATAATTTCCAATATCATCAATAGGTACATAATGTACTATAAAGTGATTTTGTGCATCATCCCATTCATATAGAGTTATGTTTTCAACGGAAAATGAAATTGTTGTAGTATTGCCATATGTAGTATTAGGATATACAACATATACTTCTTCATATTTAAGTTGTGTAATAGTCCTTCCATCAGTTGAAATTGTACCATCAATTTTACAAGTGTAAATATCTCCGGGAGTCTCATATTTAAAATCAATATGAATTTTATTACCCGATATGGTATGTTCCGGTTCCCCTCTAATAGATGCTCCAACCTGAGCAGTCTGGTTAGTGCCTGAACCATTTTGTAATACAACATTTACATGTTCAAACCAACACTTAAATCTGTTTGTTTGAATAAGATAATCCCAAAGGTTAACTATGCTTACATCAATTCCATTGCTTTTCTGTCCATTCATTTCAACCTCTACTTTACCTGAAGTTGCGCCGACAGGGACATATGCACTTATTTTATATTCGCTCCATGTTTTATAATCTGTAGCTGGCACACCGTTAAATAATACCTTACAATTTGAACATATTTCCGAACCAAAATTTTTCCCGATAATATCAATCATATCACCTGAAATTAGTATTTTATCTCTATGACGAACATTAGTATAATTGATAAAATCTATAATTGGAACAAGAGAACTTTGAATATTATATGCATACTGATTGCTTTGTAATTCATTTACACGAACAACTATATATCCTGATACTGCACCGGCTGGTATTTTTAAAGTTATTGATGTATTTGTCCATGAAGATATTTCACTTGCCTTAACAGCATTAAAATAAACTTCGCCTTTAGTTTGATCACTGCCGAAAAATTGTCCTATAATAGTTATAACATCGCCCACTTTAGCAGATGCAGGATTAACCGAAGTAATTTGTGGACCCAAAACCTGAAAGCTTATTTTATTACTTGTTTCACCTTTTACTTTTACAACAACATCACCGGAAGTGGCATTATCTGGTACTTTAACTTCAATCTTAATATCACTCCAGATCGTAATGTCTGTACAAGGAGTGCCATTGAATTCAACAGAACCGTCAGATTTTGAATTGCCGAATTTATACCCCAATATTGTAACCTCATCACCAATACTGCCGGATGTTTTTGACAGACTTGTAATTATCGGAGGTATACCAAAATAGAGCTCGTTACTGTAATCCTGGTTAACTTTTATTTTAAGATTCCCGGAAACTGCCAGTTCAGGTACGTCTACTTTTATCTGGTTATCCGACCAGGAAATAATACTCTGATTATAAACAATTGCACCTGCAAAATGAACCTCACCTTTGGTTTTATCCGTCCCGAAATTAGTACCTGAAATTGTAATCCGATCACCGGTATTTCCTCTTGTCGGATATAATGATGTTAAAACAGGACCTGTGCTTGAAAGTTTTTTTGAATCGGATTTTAGTACAATTCCACCGAACTCAATTTTAGTAACAGCAAGATCATCTTTCTTTAGATTCTGTATTTTTCCATTCAGCTTAAACTCGAATTTATTTTTAGTTGCTTCCGCTGTTATTTTAGTATCTGTATCGTTTATGAATAAACTAACCGGACCATTATAAGTATTATTTAAATCAAACAAACCGGAGTATTCATCATTATAAGACGGAATTGTATATGCTACCTGGCCTCTAATTACTCCACCGCTATCTGTCTTTGCTTCAGTTAATTCGACTTTTAACGAAGGTACAAATAGTCTAATAACATTTGCACCAGCCTCAGCAATATTTGGATAAAGAGCTGATGCAATACTTTTTACACACTCATAATCCAAGTAAGGTCTACCTCTTACTGAATCTTTTCCAAAAATAAATTCATAAGGAATTGGCACTTTATCTTTACACATTTTCACAATAATGCCATCATAATTTTTATAATATGTATATTCCACTTTATTATAATCTGCTTCCGTTACTTGAGGACTTGGATACGGATTATCGGGTCGTACAAATGGTTTAATCCTGTCTGTATAGATTGTTTGTCCAGAAAAGAAGTTTTCATTTGTAAACCGCGCCATTTTATCAAAAATATCTTCGAATTTTTCCAAAGAACTTATCTCATTGACAAAATTTCTGTTAGGTGGATTTATATTCCAAAGAGTGTAAACATCAAGCTTCTTACATATTTCTTCATAGGTATCCGGATCGCCTATTGCTTTCCAGTATAATAAATGATCCGGTATAAAAGGAGAAATTGGAGAAACAGGAATATAAAAATTCGGAGGGTGACTGTCATTTCTAACATGTGGAGTACAGCCCATATCGCACACAAGATGCAATACCTGTCCAAGACATCTGTAAGCTTGTGCCATTAATCTTTTTCGTTTGTCGGCATCTTTTTCCTTTAGTGCTTCAATAATAAACTTTTTCCCGTTTTTCCAATTATATTGATGATCAGGATCGGATTTTGCCCAGGTAAGCGCATCTCTTGAATTATATTCTTTAAGCGCATTTAATCCTGGTGTTGACTCAAGTATACCAGAACAATCAGTCAAATATTTTTTTCCATTATCAATTCCCAGTGGATCATAAAAATGGCAAATTGATGCTGGTCCCCAAGGTTCATCTTCCATCCATCCACCTTCAGAAACCCATTTCATTGGCGTAAAAGTCTCATCTACTTCGTCACTGGCAGAATACCATAAATAAAAGTCTTTATTAATTGCCGGACCAGTTAAACTCGGTTGTTCTGTGTTATTCCAATTGAAAGAATAATTTTTAAATTTTTCACTGTTTGATAAAGCGCCTGTTGATACTTTTTCTAAAAACTTAAGAACAATTACCTCATTTAAAAAAGGATGGGTTTCTTTATGACCGTATCCCATAAAAAGTATTGCACATACAATATACAATACAAATCCTGCAGCAATGTTTATTATCTTTTTCATCTTGTTCTCCTATAGTCTCATAAGTTTCCAAACTTCATTATCCTGACGTGCAAGCGCTATTGTAAATTTAATTCCATCCATTGTATAGCTATACTCTGCATACATATCCGAATAGACATCCAGTTCTCTTGACTCTAACGCTTTTCCTAACTGAATCAATTCATTCTTATTCACCTTTGTTAGTCCATCACCAATAACCACTTTTGCATTATCTGTAAGTATATTATTAATCTGTTGTGGATCGCCTGACAGAAATGCCGCCTCAACTGCTTCAGCACCTTCATTAATTTTTGTAACATCCACATTATTGTTATTGTTATTATCAGGACCAACGGGACTGCTGCTATCCTTACTACAACTACCTGAAATATGAATTAAAAAAGCGAAGGACAAACCAATTACGAAGTATCTGAGTAAGAATATTTTTCTGATGTGCAAGTTTAACGCTTTCATATAAGTCTCCTTATAAACTTGTTGTTAATTTTTAATAATTATTTTAAAGATTCAATAACGCATTTGCGTCATTTCTAAAAGATGGCACAGGAAAGAACCTGTGCCACCGGAGACAGATATATAGAAAACCTGTTTCAATAAAACTTTAGGTCATAATCTCGTTTCAATAATTTTAACATTACTAATCTCATTCTTTTTCAAACCAGATTGGAAAATTCGAGTAGGATGTTTCGCCATTTTTAAGCGCAACGCTTTTTACCTGGAAATCACCTCCAGATGATGTATGAATAACTCCTGTCGCATCAAAACTAGAAACAAGTTCTTCTTTCTCAATTAAATACATCGGTACAGGAAAATGCTTGGTGGTTGGATAACTAAATACATTTACATAATTATCATGATATGATTGATAAAGGCTGATCCTGCCCCCTTGCTTTAACTGCAAGACAACATTACTTCCGTTTGATTCACTGTGTTCAAGTTTACAAGATGTAATGTACAAACCGTCACTGGATATTGTACCTGTAATTTTACTTGTTGTACCGGAGTTAGTATATGTTGCGCTGAAAGTAGTTCCCTGCCATGTAAATGGAACATAAGACATATCTGAACTAGGCCAAATACCAAGTAAAGAACTTGTTCCTCCATTTTCGCAATTCAACAAGATTGAATACTTGTACCTTACAACGTTAGCCGTTTTTATTGAATCTATTGGTATACCGAAATAATAACTGTATGGATCGCTTTCCACTCCATTGTAGACTACTTTTACTTTTCCCATTCCTGTTGCTGTACTTTGAGGTACGTTCAACACAACCTGATCTCCTGACCAGTTATTATTATTTGGATCAACACGCTGATCATTTATTTTGAAATAACTGTTTGCGGGCGGTGTTTGCTTTGCCCATGTTCCTTTTACTTGAATTGTTAATCCGGGAAGGCTTGAGACCGGATAGACTGAAGTTATTGCCACCTTTGTATCGGATTGGATATTAGCTATAGCATATGCTTCGGCAATTAAATTATTTGAACCATCATATAGTTTAGTGTGAACATTAAAACTTCCTTCAGACATAAAAGTATGTTTTACAGTGCTGTCATTATTTACTGTTGATTCTGATGTCCCATCGCCGAAATTCCAGACTAATTTAAATGGGTTTGGTTTCATGCCTTTCATCTTTGCTGTAAGCGTAACCTCAACATTCTTTTTGGAGACTATCGGATCAGGATTAATCTTTAAGAAGTAGCAATAGACACTAACCCATTTAAAATCCATATATCCCCAACCAGACTTATCATAATTATAGCCATAGGGATTTATACATAATTTATTTAATCCGGGTTTCAGATGTACACTTAATAATCCTAATTTTTCATCTGTTGTGTCGGAAATTTTATTACCTTTATCATCAAATACCATTACATATAGATATTTATCCGTTCCGTTTATACCACCTGCAGCGCCTGTACTTTTACAAAATATTTTTAATGTATCTTCTTCATAAATCATATTATCCTGAACAGGCAATGCAGATGCTCCATCCTTGAACATTAAATCATAAGTGGGAAAAATGTCATCACCAATAGTCTTATTCTCAAATTCTTTCCAACGTTGAGCGATTTTTTCATATGAGAATAAGGAAGACTTAGCAACATAGTTTATTTCTGGAAAATAAACAGTAGGAGTATTTACATTGAATTTTGATTCATAAGGAACAAATTTTCCATCGGTACCTAAAGTAATAAAATGTGAATATTGTGAAGGAAAATTCGGATCTGCAATTGATAATACTCTTGAATCCGCTTTATAGACAATCATTGCATGCCCTCCTGAATCGTTCCAAATTTCTGTCAGCTGTGGCATTTTAGTAAGATGAATTGAATATGCAAATGCAAGATAATGCAGACTATCCCGGTTAAATCGCAAGGTAACCAATTTATTAAATTCTGAAAGCCAGGCATTTCGTGTTTGAGTTACCTGGTCCTTCCATACTGTAGAAGCAAATCTATAACCGAATGGATTATCCTGCCAAAAGCTTCCGGGAATTGTCTCATAACGTCCATATAATTGTGGTGCGTTATTCCCTTTTTTTTGAACCTCATAATACCACATTGCAGTCATACTTTGTCCGGTACAATGACCCCTTGGTGCCACATAAGAACCTGCATTAACAAATTCCCAATCATCTATTCCAGGTCTGAATCCGGAATCCTGCAGCTCAAAAAGTTTTGATACCTGGATTGTCGTTACTACAATATCAACAAATGTTTCGAGAGTTCCTGTCTTGCCTAATATTTTCCCTAACTTTGTACCATTGTTTAAATATTCTCCTGAAAGATGTCTTGTTGCCAGAACAATCTCGTTATTATTAATTGCAATTACAGGTATACCTTCAAGTTTTCCTGATTCTTTATCATAGTAAAAACCCATTGCAAATTGCCCATTAGGAATCGTAGCCGGTATTTTTAATGTCATCACTGAATCGGCATAACCACCACCGTAATCAATTCGTATTAATGGAGTGACAGGATTAAAGTCTTCTCCAAACTGATGATTTTTAATATCTGCATAACTTATTTTAAAAGCTTTTGTTTGCGTAAAAGCATTGGTCGGAATAATTATTTCCATGCCGTCAAGTTTATCACCTGGTTTATTGATTTTAATCGTTCCGCCAGAAGAACCAATGGTTTGAGTTGTTAATTCTACTGTTGAACCAACAGAGATTTTACCACTGTTATTATTATCATCCGGTGAGACCGGATTGCTGCTATCCTTTTTGCAGGAAGTGAAAAGAAGAAGAACAGAGACCGTCAAAATGAGTTGTAACTTTTTCATAATTCACCCGATAAATTTTCATTTAGTATTAGTCAGTTAATTATCAACTTAGATGATACAATAAATCATCTCAGATATTTTTTGTTATGTAATTGCTTTTATGATTGGAAAATTTATTTTCATAATGCACATCTAATGTATTGCATTATTGCAAATTTTTATCGGGGAATTATAACAACTACAAAATAGTCTTCAAACTAATTAACCAATTTTATGATGTAAAAATATTTTTGAATGACTGATTTTTCAATAACGCATTTGCGTCATTTTATTAATGAAAATGGAAATGCTGCTCAAACAAGACAATCTTTTTGATTAAGCAGAACTACTCCTATCAAAGAAAGCGATAAGGTGATTTTATCACTCTCGTTTTTTTTACTCGTTGTGGACTATCTTCAATTTTTCTTCTACTAATATTTAATATATGGATAGAGATATCGTAACCCTACTTCCTTCATGACACCAGAATGCACCACTCTTTTCTGTTTTTTTGATTCCTGAATCAGTTACACCTAAAGGAGGTATGGGATCCATAACATATGAACGGTTATACGAACGAATATAATTGCAAGCTGTTAATCCTTCTGCTTTAAAATAATAGGAAGAAGGGCTTTGTGAATAAACCGGTACTGATGTAGCAGAACAAGACCAGTCTACTGTGACATTATAAGTATTATATAGAATTGTCCCTGCAGATGAATAATTAATTGTCACGGAGGCGCTTTTTGTAACAGGATCATAAGAACCGCTTATACTCAAACTGGAAACGCTTAGCACCCCGCCGGTTGAATCAGTTCTTAATATTGAGCCCGAGAATGAATTACCAGACGTTGTGATTTTACCGAAATAAGATGCAGAAGCCCCTGTTGTATCAGTTCCACTGTAAGTTGTATCGCGAAGAATTTTAGTAGGCCACCCGTAGGCATCTAGAGTATAATATTTTCCTTTGCAAGTCCAGTTATTTACACCATATCCCGGATTTATTTCTACGGCAGCTGAAATAAAATTCGGAGTAACAGTTGTTGCTGTAATTACTGTCTGTAAAGTTGCAGTAGCAAGTTGTTTATTTGATTGATCGTATAATTTAACAGTAACTGTGTAGGTTCCTTCGTTTGTAAAAGAGTGAGTTATGGTACTATCATTATTCACAGTTACCTCGGAAGTCTGATCGCCAAAATTCCAGATATATTTATATTGTGACGGTAATTTATTTTTTGAATTAGCAGTAAACTTAATATTTTCATTTGGTTTAGCAGACGTAGGATTTTGAGAGATACTGATTTCTACAGATGACCAAAGAATTAAGTCGGAATGTCCCGTGTATTGTATTTTGCAAAATAATTTATCTTCATTATCCCAACGTTGCTTAGCAATTGTTGGAGTTTGTGTAAACCAATAATCAAGTGAACGAGGTATTTTTAATGAGTTGTTAGAAAGCGTATCAAATAATGAGCGCGCTTGTGAAGCGTTCCAATTAGTTTCAACCCGCCAGGTAAAACCTGTATAGGCGCCTGCTTCAGATATATCGATCATAGCATTAGGCCAGCTTCCCAAAAAGCCATAACAGAAACCACCATAGACAATCGTTGAATCCTTAGTGAAATTATTATGATTAGAAAAGAGAGAAGGGCTTATAAAGTATCTAGGATCATCCTGATGAATTTGAATGAGAGGTATGTTGCCATTATAGAGCTCTTCTTTATATTTTTCGTTTGTAGCAGCATTTACTTCTTCGCCGGTCATCAGGTAAACTTCGGTTATATTCCATTTACTTGGATATGCCCAACCATGAGAATAAATATGAACTATCCCATATCCGGAAAGATTGAGCATCGCATCAACTGTTGCAGCTTCACCTAAAAGTGTTATTGGTGGGTTATAACCAATCCTGGGGAATATTGTATTATATAAGTTCATAATAGAATTAGCCTGAGACTGACGATCAGCATAATGCGGATTTATAAAGATTGTTTTTTTATTTGTCGGAGAATACGAATCAGGATCAGCAGCAATTAAAGAAGTTTTCTCAAAAGTCGATTTCCTCAAAGGTTCACCGTCTTCCGGAACAATAAAAATTCCGCCGATAATACCATTTTTATATTTAATAACAATACCTTGAGAATTAACTTCTCCTGTTAGCACAGTAGTATCTTTAAGAAAAACTTTCAGGACAGAATCTAACGCTGATGCTGTATCTTTAACAGCAAGCAGTGTGCTAAGGAGATTATCCCCCTTTTCTTGCATTGATATTATGTTATCTGTAAAGGTTGGTTCATTTCCGGTAGGTTGAACACCATTATCATCTTTATTACAGGAAGAGAAAATAAAAAACATGGCAATTAATAAAAACATAGAAATGTTTTTCATGAAAAACCTCGTTGGAAAAAGTTGTACAAAATTCGTGAACGAATTATTAACTATCAATGACGCATTTGCGTTATTTATTTTAAAAGATTTTTATGTTTGGGAAATAAATACTAATCGAATTCTGTATTCAGATCATTATCCTTGAATTTTCTAAAGAAATTTTTCAGTTGATGTGGTAGAACTCTGGATTCTGAAAGCTTAGGTATTTCATCTTCGGCAAAAAATTCTACTCCGTTAGTTTCATTACTCAAAGTAGCTTTGCCGCCGGTTAGTTCGCACAAGAAAAAAGCTTTATAAATATGAAATGGAAACGGCGGGTAGTGCCCCTGTTTATCTCTGTCATAAAACGCCAACAATTTTATTGCTTTCACTTCAAAGCCGGATTCTTCCCATACTTCTCTTTCAACATTTTGTGTTGGAGTCATATTAGGATCTGCCCATCCTCCGGGTAAAGTCCAACAACCATCCATAACTTCTTTAACCAATAGAATCTTATTATCTCTGAATACGACACCCCGTACATCAATCTTGGGAGTTTGATACCCTTCTTCACGAAGTAATATTTCTGTCATTTTCTCGACTGGTAATTCCGTATGCAAAGAAAATATTTCAGCTGATATTTTCTGAATTGCATGATAGCGTTCAATATCGAAATGGTTATCGCAATAAGTTAAACCGTTTTGAGCAATTGCCTGTAGTTCTCTCGCCCATTCAAGCCATTTGGTTATCATTCTCATTCCATTTTTTACAGGTAAAAAAACGAAAAACTGTTTTTACTTCCAAATAATTTTCAAATGCGGTTTATTAATTCAA
>CAZIDB010000186.1:0-9513 GCA_964537965.1 uncultured Melioribacter sp.
GCAGGATTTGCGTCGTTTGTTTTTGCAAAATATATCATTCCTATGATAACAGGAGAGCAAACTTCTTTTGCATTCTATACAGGTTTGGAATTGGCAGTCTCGTTTTCAGTTTTCTATTTTGAAGGATTTATAAACAAGCAGTCTCATGAAACTAAAATTAAAGTTGAAAACCTATTTAATAAAATTAATTAAAAACTATTATCAGAAACACATAAATGAAAATACAGATAACAGACGGTAAAGTTCTTTTACCAGACAGCTTAAAAAATTGTACTGTTGAAATAGAAAACAACAGAATTTCAGCAATCGGAAATAATTTAAAATCCGGTAATTCCACAGTAAAAATTTCTGCAAAAGGAAAATACGTTTTACCGGGGTTCATTGATTTGCATACAAACGGGATAGCAGGATTTGATCTTACTAACGGTGTTTATGATTACGACAAGCATACTTTTTCTTCTAGCCAAGATATTTATTTAAAGGGACTGGATAAAGCGCTTAAGCTATATGCAAGACATGGAACCACAATGATAGGCTTTACTACTTTTGAGGCATCAATAAATAAGCTTAAGAAAATCTTCAAATCACTTGCTAAGTATAAAAACGAAAGTGAGAGTATATATAAAACTGTTTTTTACGGAATTTTTATTGAAGGAACTTTTATAAAAGACAAAAAGTATTGCGGAGCTCATGATCCTAAATATTTTTTCAAACCATCAATTCCTTTGTTTGATGAATTACAGGAAGCCGCAGATGGGAATATTAAAATTGTAAACGTCGTACCGGAATGGGGAGAAGACGCACTTCGGCTCATTGAGTACTTAACTTCGAAAAATATAATTTGTGCAGCCGGACATACTAATTCAAATGGTGAACAATACCGGATGGCTATTAAGAAAGGATTAAAGTTAGCCATACATGCACTAAATGGTCCAGCATCATCATCATTTAAACCTTTCAATAAAGGCGGTGCACTTCAGGCCTTCCTTCATTCTGATCATGTGTACGTTGAAATTATTACAGACGGCTATCATGTTGATAAGGCCTACATACTTGACCTGATTAAAAGGAAAGGCGTTGACAGATGCGCTGTAATTACAGATAGTATGTTTCTTACAAAGATGAAGAAAATTTCCGAGTTTGAAATCTCCGGTGTTAAAGGAAAACTTAGTGACAATGGCGAATATCTTCAATTGGTTGGTAAAGAAGCAATGCACTCCCTTTTCGGAAGCCTGTTAACTATGGATAAAGCTTTCTCAAATTTACTTTCATGGATGACAAGACCGACAGAGGGTATTTGGAATAGAATGCATGAACCGGTTGAATTTGAACAGGCCCTTAAGTATGTATCGCAAATGTGCAGCGGTAATCCGGCTAAAGTGCTTGGAATTTTTGATTGTACCGGAGCTAATAAAACTTTATGTACAGGAAGCCTTGAAGTTAACAAACTTGCTGATATTGTTATTGCCGACATTGAAGAAACCAAAGATGGTTACAAGCTTAAAGTTGAAGATGTTATTATGAAGGGGAAAATGATTTAAATATTCATAAGCATGACAGAAGTGGAAAATATTCAAAATATAAATCAGGGCGAAATTAAAGAAAGCAGCAGACTTGTTTCCATAGATGCTTTTAGAGGCGCAACAATTGCCGGTATGATACTCGTAATAAATCCGGGCAGCTGGAAATATATTTATGCTCCATTGCGTCATGCAGATTGGAACGGATGCACTCCGACAGATTTAATCTATCCTTTCTTTTTATTTATTGTTGGCGTTTCAATTACGTTTTCGTTTTCTAAAAGCCTTTCTATGAGTATACCCAAAAAGCAACTCTACTTAAAAATTCTTAAGCGGACAGCTATTTTGTTTGTCCTGGGTTTGTTCTTAAATAGTTATCCTAACTTTAATCTTATTGATATAAGAATTATGGGAGTACTTCAAAGGATTGCTGTTTGTTATTTCTTTGTCTCAATAATTTTTTTGAATACTGATTTTAAATACCAGTTTGCGATAACAGTTTTGTTTTTATTTATGTACTGGGCAGTAATGGAGTGGATTCCTGTTCCGGGAATTGGTGCAGGCCACTATGATAAAGTAAATAATTTTGCTACTTATTTTGATCGTTTTTTTTTACAGGGGCATATGGGTTCTTATGAAAAAATTGGAGAACCCGAAGGTCTTATTAGTACTCTTCCATCTTTATCCACAACATTATTTGGAGTTTTAACCGGGCATTTACTTAAATATGACATAGTACCACGGGAAAAATTAATTATAATTTTTACAACAGGAGCAGCACTTGTTTTTGCTGGTATAATGTGGGGATTTTGTTTACCTGTTAATAAACATTTGTGGACAAGCTCATACTCTGTTCTAACGGGAGGATATGCTTTAATTGTCTTTGGTGTGTTTTATTATTTAATAGATGTAAAGAGATATAGCAAATGGTTTAAACCTTTTCTTGTATTTGGAGTGAACGCTATTGTTGTGTATGTCCTGTCAATTGTAGTTGCGCAAACTATAAAGCTAATCACTTTTACTACTGCAGAAGGCGTTCACTATGATTTGAAAACCTGGCTATACGATAAATTCTTTGCGGTACAGCTTGGAAATTTTAATGGTTCTTTAGCGTACGCTTTAGCTTACTGTTTAATCTGGACCGCAGTAATGTGGTCCTTCTATAACAAAAAAATATTCATAAGAATATAAAGGCAGTTTTACTTAATAATTAAAATGGAATTAAAATTTTAAATACAGAACAATATATAAAATCAATAAAAGTTGATGAGCTGAAAGTTGAAATATATAACAGCCGCGAATCTATGGGAAAAGCCGCAGCAGACGAAGTGACTGAAAAGCTTACTTCACTTTTGCAGCAACAAGACAATGTAAGAATGGTTTTTGCCGCCGCTCCTTCGCAGAATGAACTATTAAGTGAATTATCAGTAAAGCAAAATATTGACTGGCAGAGAGTTACTGCCTTTCATATGGATGAGTACATTGGTTTGGATGAAAATTCTTCCCAGTCATTTGCACATTATCTTAAACAAAATATTTTTAATAAGCTCCCTTTTAAGAGTGTTAATTTAATTAGTAAAACAGATTTGGATGCTGAAGCTAATTGCACCAGGTATTCAAATCTTTTTAAAGAAGCGCCAATAGACATTGTTTGCATGGGCATTGGCGAGAACGGGCACATAGCATTTAACGATCCGCCAGTTGCAGATTTTAATGACCCAAGTTTAGTAAAAATTGTTCATTTGGATAATGCCTGCAGGGTACAACAAGTTAATGACGGATGTTTCCCTTCGTTAGAGGCTGTGCCGGAAAAAGCCATTACTTTAACAGTTCCGGCTCTGCTTTCTGCTAGGAACTTATTTATTGTTGTTCCGGGGAAACTAAAAGCCAAAGCAGTAGAGCGGACTCTTAATGGCGCGATAAGCACCGAATGTCCCGCATCAGTTTTAAGAACACATAAAAGCGCAAAGCTGTTTTTAGATAAAGATTCTTCAAGAGAATTAAAAAATATTTAATAATAGAGTAGGTAGAAACAAAACGAGATAACAGTAAATTGATCATCCTAATGAAACATATAAAAACTTGAATTCCTCCTCCTGTTCTTGTAAAGAGGTGGGGTAGCAATCTGCCCCTCTCTTTTTTTTACAGAATGACGAGAAACTTTACTGCTTAAATAAAACAATTTTTTATCCTGCTAAAAGAGAAACAAAAATGAAATTGAAAAAAATATTAACTCTTGGCTTTTCTGTTCTCCTAATAAACATTATTACTATTGCTCAAAATAGTTTTGCTGAACTTAATCTAATGCCAGTTCCTTATAAAGTAGAATTGGCTAACGGAAAGTTCAGACTGGATAATACTTTTTGCGTTGGTGTAAATAATAATGATGCAAGAATATTTAAAGCTGCACTAAGAATGATAAATATTCTTTCCGGCAGAACCGGTATATGTCTGGAAAGGCAGTTCCCTGATACAACAAAAGATTTTAAAACCTGGCAAATGGTAATTTCTGTAAACCGCAAAGGCAATCTTGATGCTGATGAAGATGAATCCTACAGCCTGGATGTAGCTGAAAATGGAATTAGCCTGAAAGCAGAAACAGATATTGGCGCTATTAGAGGTTTGGCAACTTTAACTCAATTGATTAAAGCTGATGAGAACGGCTATTATATTCCTGCAGTAAAAATTAAAGATGAACCACGGTTTAAATGGCGCGGACTTTTAGTTGATGTCTGCAGGCATTTCATTCCTGTTGATGTTATTAAAAGAAATATTGATGCTATGGAAGCAGTTAAAATGAATGTGCTACACTGGCATTTAACTGAAGACCAGGGATTTAGAGTTGAATGCAAAGCTTTCCCTAAGCTTCAGGAATTAGGTTCCGATGGCTTGTATTATACTCAGGAAGAAATTAAAGATGTGGTTGCTTATGCTGCGGACAGAGGCATTCGTGTTATGCCGGAATTTGATCTTCCGGGTCACGCAACAGGCTGGCTTGTTGGTTATCCTGAATTAGCAAGCGCGCCGGGTCCTTATTCTATTGAAAGGAACTGGGGAATATTCAGCCCAACGTTTGATCCTACAAATGAAGAAACATATAAATTCCTCGATACTTTTTTCAAAGAAATGTCTGAACTGTTTCCGGATAAGTTCTGGCATATTGGCGGCGATGAGAATAATGGTAAACAATGGAACGCCAATCCGGAAATTCAGGATTTCATGAAAAAGAATAATTTGCCCGATAACCATGCTCTTCAAAATTACTTTAATAAAAAGCTTGGTAAAATTCTTGCAAAGTATAATAAAACAATGGTTGGATGGTACAGCGATAAGCAACCAGATCTTGGTAAAGATTATGTTGTTCAATCCTGGAAAGGAAGAAGTTCGCTTTATGAATCTGCTAAAAACGGTTACCGGTGTTTACTGTCTCACGGTTTTTATATTGATCTGGTTCAGTCAACAGAATATCATTATATGAATGATCCTATTCCGCAGGATACAATTTTAAGTGATGAAGTAAGAGACAGAATCCTTGGCGGAGAAGCAACTATGTGGTCAGAGTATGTTGGTCCGGAAACAATTGATTCCAGGATTTGGCCGCGCACTGCTGCAATTGCTGAACGTCTCTGGTCTCCCGGTTCTGTTGATAATGTTGAAGATATGTTCAGGCGGCTTGACATAGTTAGCATTCAGCTTGAAGATTACGGATTGACTCACATTAAAAACTACGATATGATGCTGAGAAGATTAGCCAACAGTTATGACATAGCTGTTCTTAAAAATTTTGTTGATGTAATTCAGCCAATCTTTACTTACGACAGGAAAAAATACAGAAGACCAAAATCATTTCATCCTTTAACAAAAGTTGCAGATGTGGCAAAACCGGATCCACGAGTGGCAAGGGAATTTAATCAGATGGTTTCCAAACTTTCTGTAAAAGATATAAATAATGAAGAGAAAATTTCTCCTGTAATAAAAATGTTAGACCTGTGGAAAAGTAACCATACTCAGTTGCAAAAGTTAATTAAGGAATCTCCGGTTCTGAATGAAATTGAAACGCTTTCTAAAGATTTATCCGTATGTGCAGATATTGGCTTACAGGCAGTTGACTATATGAAAAAGAAACAACAGCCGGAACAAAACTGGATTGATGCTCAAATGGAAATCCTGAAGAAAGCAGAAACGCCGAGAGGTGAAACCGAGCTTGCTATAACTAAATCAATTAAAAAATTAGTTGAAATGACAAAAAAATAATAAATCATCATCGTAAAAAAACATGAAACAAGTTGGATAAAGAATGCTGAATCCAGGTAATGATTAAAAGGAGTACAAATGAATCTGAGAAAATTTTGTAATACTTTAATATTAGTTTTACTCTTTCTTTGCACGGTAAATTACGCGCAAAACACAAATGAAAAATTAGTTCTGAAGGAAGATCCTGCACAAGGAACTGAATGGGGTTATCATCCGCAGGAAGGGTTAGAATCCAAAGTTAATCCGCCGGCATTTACCTGGAGACCGCAGGAAGGTATTTTAAAATGGGAAATAGAATGTTTTTCCGGAAGCAACACAAAATCAATTTATTACTCAATTAATAATATTGAGTTTAATGTTCATTGTCCGTCGCATACTTTTGCTCCCGGAACTTATACCTGGCATTACAGGGGTACAGATGCAAATGGAAACAAAACAAACTGGAGTGTTGCAAGAACATTTACTGTTCCTGAAAATGCTGTTGAAATGCCAATGCCAACACGCGAAGAGTTAATGTCAAGAATTCCTAAAACACATCCACGACTTTTTATGCGTCCGGAAATGCTTGAACAAATGAAACAGGATGCACAGGGCAAGTATAAAGACAAGTATGATAAACTTGTTGAACAATGCGAAGCATTACTTAAGAATCCTCCTCCAACTGCGGAGCCTCAAAAATTTCCCGATACTATGAAACGTTATGGTTACGAATGGACTTTACTTTGGTGGGGAAACAGGGTTTATACAATTAAAGCTTTAGATGCTGCCGCAACACTTGCATTTACTTATCTTCTTGGAGGCAAAGAAGAATACGGCGCATTGGCAAAACGAGTTTTATTAGACTGCGCCAAATGGGATCCTAATGGCGCTACAGATTATCGGTATAATGATGAAGCCGGTATGCCTTATACTTATTATTTCTCAAGAGCTTATACTTTTACTTATAATTTGCTTAATGAAGAAGAGCGTCAGCATTGCAGAGACGTTGCAAAAATACGCGGTAAAAAAATGTTCGAACATCTCTGCCCACGTCAATTGTGGAATTCTTATGTGAGCCATAATGCACGGGCATGGCATTTCTTAGGAGAAATGGCAATTGCATTCTTTGGTGAAGTTAAGGGCGCAGAAGACTGGCTTTGGTTTGCTATGAATGTAACATTCACAGAATACCCGGTTTGGTCTGATGACGACGGCGGCTGGCATGAAGGCTTTAGCTACTGGCATAGCTATGTTGGAAGATTCAGATTCTGGACGTACGCTGTTCGTTCTGCAATGAATATTAATCTTTATAAAATACCATACTTTAAAGATGCTGCCGGTTATTATGCAATGTACATGATGCCTCCAGGCAGAGACTTAGCGGAATTTGGGGACGGTTCTGTTAGAATTGAAGAGACCAATATTGTTCCTTTGTTTGGTGAAGGTACTTTCCTCCGCGAGCAATCTGTTAATTCTGTTCCTTTAATGAGCAGGCTTGCCGCTGAATCAGGAAATGGATACTGGCAGTGGTATGTAAATCAAATGGGCGGATCAGTTGAAGATCCGGGTTATCTTGGTTATACACAACCTTTACCTGAACAACCAAAACCAATAGAGCCGGGTTCTCTTCCAACATCACGTTTATTTAAAGGAATTGGCGTTGCTGCTCTTAATTCAAACATTTTAAATGCTGCTAACGATGTACAAATTCTTTTTAAATCAAGTTCAATGGGAACGCAATCTCATGGTATTGAATCTAACAATACTTTTGCTTTGTGGGCACTGGGACAAAGGATGTTAATTAGAACAGGTCATTATTATATGTATGGTTCACCTCATCATGCAGATTGGGTTTGGGAAACAAAATCTCAAAACAATATTACAGTTAGTGGTAAAGGACAGGTTAAACACTCTCCATTTTCAAAAGGTGAAATTACAGCTTTTAAAACAACACAGTATATTGATGCGGTAACTGGTGAAGCCGGTGACGCTTACAGGATAGAAAAAGATGGTAGCGAACAAAAACTGCTTAATCGTTACACAAGAACAATTCTTTTTGTTAAACCTGAGTTAGTAATTGTATATGATAGACTCGATGCAAAACAGCCATCAACATTTGAATACCATTTACATGCTATGAATAAATTTGATATTGGTGGACCGCAGGATATTAAAGCTTTAGCTGGAGATGTTGTTTGCGATATAGATATGTTAACGCCTGCTAATTTAAAGTTGTAACAGACTGACCAGTATGATCCGATTCCATGGGAACAGATTAAAGTAAGAGACTGGCACTTAACTGCAACAACAGATACACTTAGCAGTACTGAATTCGTAACATTATACAGACTTCATAAAACATCGCAGGATGTTCCTGAAACCGCTGAGTTAAAAAAGGAAGACAGAGGCTATACTTTATCTGCTGATATTTCAAACGGAAAAGTTATTGCTCTTTTACCGTTGAATAATGAAAGCACTTTATCTTCAAACGGCCTGGAAAGCAAAGGTGATATTATTATCCAACTACGCGATAAAAATAATGAAGTTGTAGAAACTCTGAATGTTGATAAATAAAAACAGGCTGATTGTTTTAAATAGAAACTCTTATAATTTGTTTCCTTAAAACCAGTTGAAGTTATTTATAAATAGAAATTATAAAAGAATGTAAAAGAGGACTAAAAATGAAAAAGATTTTTCTTATGCTGATGTTGATATCATCATTCTGTTTTGCTCATAAAGCAGATAAGACAACAAAAACAAATGCAGATACAATCAGGATTCATCCTATTGGGGATTCAATAACAAGAGGAGCAGAAGGAGACTGCTACAGGGCTTACCTAAAAACAAAGTTAAAAACCGAAGCTAATATTAATATTAATTATGTTGGTCTCTGTCCTCATGGGCCAAATTACCTGGCAAGCTGGAGTGACTACCCGGATATGTATGCTTTGCTTGAAGGTGATATTGAACATGGCGGCTGGGGTGCATTAAAAATTAATGAAATAATGGATATGACAAGTAATACAAGAGGTTATCCTAAGATTACAATTGAACAGGAATTAGATTCCTGTGAAGCGGATATTATTTTATTAATGGCAGGAACAAATGATATTATCTCAAAGTATTTACTTGATGAAGCTCCAAATCGTCTGGCTACATTGGTAACAAGAATTCTTAATCACACAACCGCGCAACTAATTGTAACAACTGTTCCGCCCACGCCGTTACCAACTCCTACAAAAAGAATAGATACTCTTAATGCTCACTTTAAAATAATTATGGATACAATGCTAACAAGATGGAGTAATCTTACTTTTATTGATATTAACAGCGCATTGAGTGATTCTGATTATACTGATTTTCTTTCAGATGCTTATCATCCTAACAGTTCCGGCTTCCAGAAAATTGCTAATGCGTGGTATAAGGCAATTGTCCCTCTTGTATCAACCGGTGTAAAAGAAGGTTCTAACAACAAAATAATTGATAAAAGGTTTACACTGCTTCAGAACTATCCCAACCCGTTTAATCCGATTACTAAAATTCATTTTGGAATAGAGGAGAGACAGTTTACTTCTCTTAAAGTATTTAATACACTTGGCAAAGAGGTTGCAACGCTTGTTGGAGAGGAGAAGGCTCCCGGAGAATATGAAGTTGAATTTAATCCTGTTAACCAACCAAGCGGAGTATATATTTGCCAGCTAAAAGCAGGTAATTTTGTTCAATCTAAGAAAATGCTTTTCCTTAAATAATGTTTTGCAAT
>CAZIDB010000187.1:0-1560 GCA_964537965.1 uncultured Melioribacter sp.
AGCGCACTTACTTAGAAACAATGCGCAGAGTAAAAATAATTACAAAGGAAATTGCAGCCGCACTTGAAATTACCGGACCATTCAACATTCAGTTTATTGCAAAAGACAATGATGTAAAAGTAATTGAGTGCAACCTTCGCGCTTCAAGAAGTTTTCCATTTGTATCTAAAGTTCTTAAGATAAATTTCATTGATATTGCCACAAAGTTAATGATGGGCGAGAAGGTTAATAAAATTGATAAGTCATCCTTCGATCTTGATTATGTTGGAGTTAAAGCTCCCCAGTTTTCTTTTACAAGATTAAAAGGAAGCGACCCAGTGCTTGGTGTGGAAATGTCTTCCACAGGAGAAGTTGCCTGTCTTGGCGATGATTTTAATGAAGCGTTCCTTAAGAGCTGTTTATCAACAGGATATAAAGAGCCGCAAAAAGCAGTTCTTCTTTCCACGGGAACACCAAAAGATAAAGCCGAATTTTTAGACGGTGCAAAAATTCTCTTTAAAAAAGGATTAAAGTTCTATGCAACAAAAGGAACCGCTGATTATCTTAACAGCAACGGAATGGAATGTGAAGTTTTATACTGGCCTTTCGATAACAAGGAACCGAACATTTCAACGTATTTGTCAGAAGGTAAAATTGATTTAGTAATCAACATTCCTAAGAACGAAGACAAGCTTGAGCTTGAGAACGATTATGTAATCCGCCGTAAAGCTGTTGATATGAACATCCCGCTTATTACTAATATTCAGTTTGCAAAACGCTTTGCTAAATCGCTTGGTTTGTACTCAGCTAAAACTCTGCAGATAAAAAGCTGGGATGAATACGATTAATTAGAATCTTTCTCTAGCCTTTGGCTGGTAAACTTAATCTTACCCTTACTCTTCCGTTTGATTAAGAGTAGGAGCAAGAGTAGGAAGAACAGATTAAGAACTTCTATCATAGTTCTTACTCCTATTCTTACTCTTGCTCATAATCTTGCTCTTCTTCCACATCGCCAAAACTCCTGAAACTGCATATCATTGCACTCAATGGCATATCTATTCCAAATATTTAACTTTTCTGAATAATAATTCTTGACGGGACTATTAGCTCTTATTATTTTTAGAGCGTATGAAAAACAAATTTTCACATATTAACTTCAAGTCCTTCTCTTTAACTTCTCTAAGAAGTTTAAGCAGCTTACGCCCGCGCCGTCCCCTTTTGGGGTAATACATATCTACTTATAAGCATTTTTATTTTTAAAATTTTATTCAGAAAGGAAGTTATTATGATTTCAATTGGCATTATCGGCGGGAGCGGTTACACAGGAAAAAAGTTATTGCAGTTCTGCAGCGCTCATCCCAACATAGAAAAAATCAAAGTTTACGGTCATACAACAGCGGGAGAAAAATTATCATCCGTTTTTCCTGACTTATTAAATATTATACAGGATGATGTAATCGGCTCAGTAACGGAATTTTCTTACGAACACGATTTATATTTTATAGCTCTTCCTCACGGTGAAGCATTAAACTATGTACCACAACTTATTGCCCAGGGCAAAAAAGTTATAGACCTTGGCGG
>CAZIDB010000187.1:1660-9445 GCA_964537965.1 uncultured Melioribacter sp.
AAATCTGCAAAGGTAAATATGCTTATGTCTGAAATGGATGGAAACGTAAGAGCATACAACGTTAACCAGCACAGGCACCAGCCGGAAATATTGCAGGAGTTGAACAAGACCGGCTTTAATTCTCCTTTTTCTTTCACAACTCATTTGCTGCCGGTAGCTGTTGGAATTTATGCAACAACTTCTATTCACTTAAAAAATAAAATTAAAGCGGATGAAATTATAAAAGCGTTTGATGAAATGTACACTGATTCTTTCTTTGTAAGATTAAGACCAACTCCGCCGGATTTAAGCTGGGTAGTCGGCACCAATTTCTGCGATGTAAATGTATCAGTAAACGAAAAGACAATTATTGTAACATCAGCAATAGATAATCTTATTAAAGGGGCATCCGGGCAGGCAGTTCAGAATATGAACAAACTTTACGGCTGGGAAGAAAAACTCGGATTGGTAAATACAGGAGGGCAGTATGTATCAGTTTATTAATAACGGAACAGTAACTTCAGCAAAAGGATTTAAAGCCGCAGGAATTTTCAGCGGTATCAAAAAGAAGAAGAAAGATTTAGCTTTAATTTACTCTGATTCTTCCTGCACTGCTGCAGGAACATTTACTCTCAACAAGGTTAAAGCAGCTCCTCTGTTGGTTTCCCAGGATGTTATCAAAAGTAAAAGTGAAGTTAAAGCTGTAATTGTTAACTCAGGAAATGCCAATGCGTGTACCGGTGAAGCAGGTTACAATGATGCTTTAAAAATGCAAAGCTGCTGCGCAGAAAAACTTGGTATTAACGCAAATGAAGTTTTAATAAGCTCAACCGGAGTAATCGGCCAGCTTATGCCAATGGATAAATTGCTTGGCGGTATTGATGAAATTGTTCCTAAGCTTTCTGCTGATGGCGGCTTTGATGCTGCAGAAGCAATAATGACCACAGATAAGAAGATGAAATCCTTTGCCGTAAAAGTTGAATTGTCTATCGGTTCTGTTACTATCGGCGCAATTTGTAAAGGCAGCGGAATGATTATGCCGAACATGGCTACGATGCTCGCATTCGTAACAACCGATGCAAAAATAGAAACAGACCTTTTGCAAAAACTTTTAAGCAAAGCCGTTAAAAATTCTTTCAATAAAATTTCCGTTGACGGGGATACCAGCACAAACGATATGGTTGTAATTCTTGCCAATGGAAAGTCAGGAATGGATGTAAATGAAAACTCAGAAGATGAAACTTTATTTTATGAAGCGCTTGAAGCTCTTAGTATCGAAATGGCGAAATCTATTGTCTCAGATGGAGAAGGAGCTACTAAGTTAGTAACAATCAATGTAAGCGGCGCTCATTCAGAAGAAGATGCCGACCTTGTTGGAAAAGCGGTTGCAAATTCATCTCTTGTTAAAACTGCAATTTACGGCGAGGATGCCAACTGGGGAAGAATAATGTCTGCCGCAGGAAACAGCGGAGCATCAATTGAACCTGAAAAGATGAGCATCTTCTTTAACAACTCCCCGGTCGTACTTCCTGACTATAACATTGTTTTAGATGAAGCTGAAGCCAAAGAAATTCTTTCACAGAGTGAATTCCAGATTAAGATAAATCTGAATGGCGGAAAGTATTCTTCAACCTGGTGGACGTGCGATTTTTCCGAAGAGTATGTTAAGATAAACGCAAACTACAGGACATAAGGAAGGGAGAGAAAATGAAAATTGCATTATTAAAAATATCGGGCAAAGCATTAAACGAATTATTTGATTCGCAAAGCTGGATTCAATCAATTAAAAAAATTCATGCCTTATACGACGGATTAATAATTGTACACGGCGCAGGCAATACTATCTCTGCATGGTCTAAAGCTTTGGGCTACGAATCAAAATTTATTGACGGGCAGAGAGTAACATCAAAAGAAGTTATGGAAGTTGTTGCCGCGGTTCAGGCCGGAGTTCTAAATGCAAAGATTGTAAGCAAATTAATTTCAAACGATATAAATGCCGTGGGCTTGACAGGAATAGATCACTCCACATTTGTTGCAGAAGTTGTTGATAAAAATCTTGGATACGTTGGCGTCCCAAAATTAATCGGATCTGCCGAATGGATTACTAACTTAGTAATGAATAACACTGTTCCCGTATTTTCAAGCGTGTGCAGAGATGCGGCAGGTAACCTTATGAATGTAAATGCAGACATCTTTACCGAAGTGCTTGCTTCATCAATTAAAGCCGAATCTGTTTTCTTTGTATCAGACGTTGATGGCGTTAAACTTAACGGCAGCTTTCAGCCGGTTATAGATGAAGACGATATTCTGAACGGAATATCAAACGGAGAAATTACCGAAGGTATGATTCCAAAAATGAACAGCTGCATCGACATGTTAAATAACGGAATAAATAAAATCTGGATAGGATCAAAAATTCAAGAGGAAAAATTTAATGAGAAGGGAAGACATACTGGTGGGACCTGGATTGTACAGTCCGCTTAACACAGAAGCAGAAATTAAATCTAACTTACTCCAGAATTACTCACGCTATCCTGTTGAGTTTGTTAAAGGCAAAGGTGCCTGGCTGTATGATAAAGACGATAAAAAATATTTAGATTTTTTAAGCGGAATTGCCGTAACAGGATTTGGTCATAACAATCCTGAAACAATAAATGCAGCAATCGAACAGATAAAAAAATTATGGCACGTCTCCAATTTATTTGAAGCAGAAGGACAGGAAAAGCTTGCAAAAATACTTGCACAAAAATCTAAACTGGACTATGTCTTCTTCTGCAACTCCGGCACAGAGGCAAATGAAGCTGCTATTAAGTTTGCAAGAAAATGGGGAAAGGAAAGAACCCATATCATTTGTGCAACAAATAGTTTTCATGGCAGAACGATGGGGAGTCTTTCTGCAACGGGTCAACCCAAATTGTGGGAGAATTTTGCGCCGTTAACACCGGGATTTTCTTTTACAGAATTTGGAGATGTCTCTGAACTTGCTCACGCCTATCTGGAACATGCAAATGATACAGTTGCAGTTATGATTGAACCCATACAGGGAGAAAGCGGCGTCATTGTTCCTCCGGACGGCTATCTTAAAAAAGTAAGAAGCTTCTGCGATGAACATAGTCTTCTGCTTATTGTTGATGAAGTGCAAACCGGCATGGGCAGAACAGGAAAATTCTTCTGCCACCAATGGGAAGAGATTAAACCGGATATTATTACAGTTGCAAAAGGGATCGCAAACGGATTACCGCTTGGCGCAACAATCTGCACAAAAGCAGTTGGTGATGAAATTAAGCCGGGCAATCACGGATCAACATTCGGCGGCAACCTTGTTTCAATAGCATCTGCACTTGCTGTTGCAGATTTAATTGATGAAAATATTTTACAAAATAACGTAAAGCTTGGCAATACTCTTATACAAGCATTAGAGGCTTTACATACAGATAAGATAAAAACCGTCCGCGGTAAAGGTCTTATGATAGGAGTTGAATTTGTGCAGGGAGTATCGGCAAAGAACATTTGCAAACAGCTTCTTAAAAAAGGAATTGTAACCGGTACATCCGGAGATACTGTATTAAGACTTCTTCCGCCTTTCATTATAACAGAAAAAGAAATAGTACAATTCGCTTCAACATTTGACGGCGTATTAAAAAGTTTATGATAAAAAGATTGGATAAACATATTCAGATTTCGAATGAAATATCTTATGTTTCAGTTATCCAAAACATTCAAGGGAAAAAATGTCTGCTAAATTAAGAAGACAGTACAAAATTAAAGAGTTGCTGAATTACAAATTTATCTCAAGTCATGAAGACTTGTTGAAAGCTTTGCACAGAGACAGCGTTGAAGTCACCCAGGCAACTCTTAGCAGAGACTTCGCAGAGCTTGGCGTTGTAAGAATATTTACGGACCGGGGTCCGCGGTATGTTCTTAACGCCGATGAATCGGGTAAACAAATTGCTAAACTTGTCGGCTTTGAAATTATAAGCGTTGAACACAGCGAATCGCTTATAGTTATCAGAACTCTTGCCGGACGTGCGCAAGGCGTTGCCCATTATATAGACAGATTAAATAAACCGGAAATTCTTGGAACGGTGGCTGGTGATGATACGGTTTTGGTTATTCCAAATACTATCCAGAACCTAAGTAAAGTGGTAGGAATGGTTAAGCAGATGATGGCTGAACCGCCAAGCTTTAAGAAAAAGCTTCTGCTGTAACTAACCACATTATTGTCCAACTACGTTTCTCCTTTGTCCGGATTTAAAAATCCAGGTTGGAAATATTTATGTATTAATAAATGTCAGGAGAATAAAATGGCAAAGAAAAAAATTGTCGTAGCATATTCCGGAGGTTTAGACACTTCCGTTATGGTTAAATGGCTTAATGAAAAATTTGACGCCGAGATTATTACCGCCACAGGTAACCTTGGCCAAAGAGCTGAACTTGAAGGACTTGAAGAAAAAGCAATAAAGACCGGAGCAGTTAAAGCAGTTATAAAAGATTTACGCCACGAATTTGTTACTGAATATATATGGAAAGCACTTAAAGCCGGCGCCCTTTACGAAGGCGAATATCCTATGGCAACCGCTATAGGCAGACCATTACTAGCTAAAATGCTTGTTGATATTGCGAACGATGAAGGTGCAGATTTTGTTGCCCACGGCTGCACAGGCAAAGGAA
This sequence comes from uncultured Melioribacter sp., assembly GCA_964537965.1. GTDB lineage: Bacteria > Bacteroidota > Ignavibacteria > Ignavibacteriales > SURF-24 > SURF-24. Next base: position 6,311 of record CAZIDB010000187.1, read on the forward strand.
ATGACCAGGTAAGATTTGAAGTAGGTGTACAAACACTTGCTCCGTCCCTTGGTATTATTGCTCCTTTAAGGGAATGGGAATTCAAGAGCAGGGAAGAAGAAATAGATTACGCTGTTGAAAATAAAATTCCAATTAAAATTACAAAAGCAAAACCCTATTCAATTGATGAGAATCTTTGGGGAATAGCAGTTGAATGCGGGGCTCTCGAAGATCCGACAAATGTACCACCAGATGACGCTTACCAGATTACAACTGATCCCAAACTTTCACCAAATAAACCGGAAACGGTAACCATAAGTTTTGAAAAAGGAATTCCTGTTTGTTTAAATAACAGCATCACTGATCCTGTTGAAATTTTGGAGAAGTTGAATGAAATTGGCGGAAAGCATGGTATTGGCAGACTTGATTTGATTGAGAACAGGGTTGTCGGCATTAAATCAAGAGAGGTTTATGAAGCTCCTGCTGCCACAATACTTCATAAAGCTCATCACGAATTGGAAAAGTTGATTCTTGATAAAGAAACATTTAGATTCAACCAGGTTGTTTCCGATAAAGTTGCAAATTTAATTTATGACGGTATGTGGTTTACTCCTTTGTTCAATTCGTTAATGGCTTTTGTTGATGCATCCCAGCAGAACATAACCGGAGATGTTACTATCGAGCTATATAAAGGAACCCTGACCACACTTTCAAGAAGTTCTGCTTACAGCCTTTACAGCAAAGAGCTTGCAACTTATACTGAAGATGATAAGTTCGATCATAAAGCAAGCGAAGGATTTATGAAAATTTATGGTTTGCCATATAAAACTATGACGCAGTTATATTCTGCCACTCAAGTTAAAGAAGTAGCCTGATGCTCTGGGGCGGCAGGTTTAATGATAAGTTAGATGACAAAGCGATGAAGTTCTCTTCATCGCTTTCTTTTGATATAAACCTTATCCATGAAGATATTCTTGCAAGTACTGTTCACGCAGAGATGCTTTCCAAAGTCGGTTTAGTTTCTGAAGATGAATTCAGCAAAATTAAAAACGGTTTAAAGTTAATTGAAGAAGAATGGACGGCGGGCAAATGGATTCCAGATGAAAATGAATTTGAAGATGTTCATTCGGCTATCGAATCAAGATTAAAAGAGTTAATTGGAGCAACTGCCGGTAAACTTCACACCGGAAGAAGCCGGAATGACCAGGTTGCAACCGATATGAAATTGTGGATAAGAAAAGCTTCCTCAAATATTATCGAACATCTTACTTCAACTCAAAAAGTTTTTTTGGAATTAGCCGAAGCTCATACGGAAACTATTATTCCCGGCTATACTCATCTTCAGCGGGCGCAGCCTATATCCTTTGCATTTCATCTTCTCGCTTATGTAGAAATGTTTGAGCGCGATAAACAAAGAATTACAGCCCATCCCCCAACCCCTTCCCCAAGGGAAGGGGAGTTTAAAAACTTTTCTGTTAAGAATAATGCTTTATCACAAGAACCTGTCTTAAAAGCCTCTCCCCCTGGGGGAGAGGTTTGGAGAGGGGCTTGCCCATTAGGTTCCGGAGCTTTAGCCGGTTCTACTTTACCGCTCGATAGAGAATTTACCTCTGCCAAACTTGGTTTTGATAATCCAACAAGAAATGCATTGGATACGGTTTCAGACCGAGATTATCTTTTAGATTTTCTAAATGCCTGCTCAATTGGAATGATGCACTTAAGCCGGCTTGCAGAAGAAATTATTCTGTGGTCATCATCCGAATGGAAACTGATTAAGCTTGCCGATAAATACACAACCGGCTCATCACTTATGCCGCAAAAGAAAAATCCCGATATGGCAGAACTTGTAAGAGGAAAAACAGGAAGAGTATTCGGTAACCAGTTTTCTCTTTTAACTACTTTGAAAGGATTACCCTTAAGTTACAACAGGGATTTGCAGGAAGATAAAGAACAGGTCTTCGATTCGTTCTTTACTTATGCTGATTCGCTTTCAATTATTAAAGGAATGATGGAAACCGCACAGGTAAATTCTTTAAGATTTATTGAAGAACTTAAGAATGATTTTTCTCTTGCAACAGATTTGGCCGACTGGCTTGTGTTAAAAGGCATTCCTTTCCGTGATGCTCACGAGATAGTTGGTAAAGTAGTTAAGTTTGCAGAAGACAATAACAAAACATTTGGCTCAATCACTCTTGAAGAAATGAAAAAGATCAATTCAATCTTTGATGAAACTGCATTAGAATGTTTTAACATTGAGACTTCATTACAAAGGAAGGAAACATTCGGCTCACCAAATCCGACTTTAGTTAAAGGGCAGATTGAATACTGGAAGAAAAAGCTGGCATAAGTCCTCAGCTAAGAGAAATTTCAACTTCATCAATTTCCGAAAAATCTCTTTCATTGAATGTTGCTATCTTGCGAATATTATTAGCCAACATCACAGAAACTATTTCAAGGTCATAGACTTTATTTCCGGCAACTTTGTATTTGTTTAATAACTTCTCTAATACTAAAAGACTTTCGCCTGTAGGAAACAGAACCAGCATATTTCTTTTAACTTCTTCATAAAAGCCAAAGATAATACTGGAATTAATTTTTAGTTTTGTTGATACGGCAAAGTATTCGGAAATATTTTTAGATGTTATATAAAACGTATATTCAGAATTGTTGAGAAGTTTAACCGTTGCATTAAAGTATTTGGATTTTAAATCAAGAGCATAAATAAGAAGATTGGTGTCAACTAAAATTTTAGTCATATGCTATGTCGCGAATATTTTTATCATCTAAAGCACCGCCTAAATTTGCACTGCCAGCAAATTGCCATTTGTTATTCTTTGTTTTTGCAGTAGTTTCTTTAATAGTAATCTCTATTTCTTTCCCCACAAACTCATCCACATTTCTAATTACAAGCGTACTTGTTTTTAGCTTTTTTCTAAACTTAAGTGTTTTCATTTTTTGCTCTAAAAAATTCCTGCATTAATTTAATAAAAAATTTAGTCATCAACTAAATCAGTTATTTATGCTTTTTAGAACAAGAGTGAAATTAATGTTTCAGTAGTGTCGGCGCTCAATCTAATATAAAAAGTTTAACTCCATTTGCAGTGTAGCTTCTGTGGCTGTCAATATTATCCCCAACGTGATATGCCATTCCTTTTT
>CAZIDB010000188.1:0-9342 GCA_964537965.1 uncultured Melioribacter sp.
TATAGTTCACATCTCTTCTTTTTCTTATGTTTACATCAAATGAAAATAAAACCGCGAGGTTAGAATGATATTTCAAAAAAAAATTATTGCTTCATTTCTATTTTTCTTACTAATTCCAATCTTGTACTCTGAATGTTATTGTCAATCAGAGATTAAGAAAAATCCTTGTCCAATTGATGCAGATATTTGGGTGCTTGCCGGCCAATCACAAATGGCTGGCGCAGGACGTACACCAGATACTTTGACAGATTCAAGAATAATGATGCTTAACATGGATGATAAATGGATGGTTGCTAAAAATCCGCTTCATAGGATTTTTGAAGCTACTGCTCCGGCTTACGAAAAAGGATTTTTTGAGCTATTACCTGAAAATATGAAAGACTGGGATAAAGCTCATGCACAGTTTCAGATGCTTGCGCAATTAAGCAAGACGAATCCAGTTGGCGGAGTTGGTCCCGGGCTTTATTTTGCCAAACATATTTTAGAGCATACAAATCGCACTATTGCATTAATACCATGTGCATTAGGTGGATCTAAAATGGAAATGTGGTATCCCGAAAAAAAATCCGAGGGTAATAATTCTCTTTACGGTACAATGATAAACAGGATCAATTCTGTCGGTAAAGAAAAAATAAAAGGCTTCATTTGGTCCCAGGGAGAAGCTGAAGCAATGATGTTGAAGACTGATAAATATGAAAAAGATTTGCTTCGTTTGATAGAATCTGTACGTAAGGATGTTGGAAATCCTGAACTTCCGGTAATCCTTGTTCAGGCAGGAAGATTTATAACAGTAAATCCTGCAATGGATAAAACATGGGAAGAAATTCGTGAGATACAACGCAAGGTTGCCGGTGAATCAGAAAATGTTTATATGGTTAGCGGCATTGATTTACCTCTTGATGACTGTGCGCATATTTCTACAGATGGACAAAAAAGGCTTGGTAAAAGAATAGCCGAAATAGCTTTAACTTATGTTTACAATCAGCCGGGTCATGCAAAACAAATTTCACTTGAATCAATGAAAATATGTAAAGATGAAAAATCTAATTCATACTATCTTCATTTACATTATAGCGGAGTATGCGGACACTTATCGTCTTGCGGTCGTCCGGGGCAATTTGAACTTCGTGTAAACGGTGAGGCTAAAATAGAATATGTGGTTTCTAAAATCGAATTTGATCCGGATGATGAAGCCGGATTAAATTTATTTTTATCAGGAATTCCTAATGAAGTTGCTCAGCTTATATGTGGAAACGGCGTAAACCCTTATATGAATATTACTGATTCATTGGATAATCCCATTCCAGCTTTTGGACCGATAGATATTCCCATGAAGTAAATAACAAATAGTTAACGCATATAAAAGTTATTTCAAGTGATAAGGATTTTTATGAACACTCTTTTTAAAAAGCTATTTCTTCTTTTACTCCCGTTTTTATTATTTGATTGTATTACTTTTCCGCAAAGCAAAGACAAAATACAACTGGTTCCGCTTGAATCTCCGCAGGGTGAATTTGGTCCAATCGGGTTCAAAATGTTTGTACCATGGATGGATGGCAGCATTGAAATGCGCTATCCCGAAACAGTGGACGGAAAAGATGGAATGTATTTCATAGACCATTTCAGACCTGATATGCAGCCACTTTCAAAGTTGGAGAAATATCCGCAATGGAAACAGGATGAAAAAACCGGCGTAATATATTATTCCTGTACTACAGCCGAAGGAGTTGAGTTTGGTGGTATTGTTAATTCAACTGAAGATGAAGTAAGGATGGAATTTTTTATTAAGAACCATACAGATAAACCTCTTGTTGATGTTAACCCGCAGCTTTGTTTAAAGCTGACTTACTCAAATGATTTTAACCTTACTAAAACAGCTTCGGGTGTTTTCATCTGGGCAGATGGAAAACGTACCAGACTTGATGAACTAACACCTAGCGCAAAAGAGAAAGAAAGAGATCCACTTATGATAATTGCGCGAAAAGGATTTGTGAATCTTGAAGGCGTTGGAAAAACAAAATATAACGGATTAGGACAGGATGTTTTTATGTCTAACTATGTTAAAGACAGTACCGGTAAACCAATGTTTGTATGGTGGATGATGAATCAGGAAAGTGATGAAGACATTATTTATAAAGAAAGCCGGGATAAAAAACATCTTGTTGCAGTTTCATTTCCCGGTAGTGTTAGCTATTTGATTTATAATTCGCTTAATCCCTGTATCCATGCAGGTCCGTCAATTCAATTTACTATTGAACCGAAAAGAGAACGACACTGGTACGGAACAGTTTATCTTCTAAAAAATGATGCTGAATTATTAATGAAAAGATATAAAAACGGACAACGCGAAAACTAATTATCCTCGGTAACTCTTCTGTAAAATTTTTAGTATTTCATCACAAAAGGAAAATGATTGATGAAACCCTCTGCTCAAAAAATAATAACTTTCTTTTTTCTTATTCTCGTATTTGCCAATTTTATAAATGCACAGAGTCAAGAACCAATTAAAATTACTCCGCTCGAAAAACCTACAGGCAACTATGGTCCCATTGGGTTTCAATTAAGTGCTGATTGGATGAATGGGAGTATTGAAATGCGCTTTCCGGAAACTGTTGATGATGAAACCGGAATGTATTTCATCGACCATTACCGTTCTGATATGCTGGCACATTCCAAAATGGAAAAATATCCGGATTGGATAATAAATAGAACCAACGGAGAAATTTCTTATTCTTATACTACACCGGAGGGAATTGAATTTGGAGGATTTGTTAATTCAACTGATGAGGAAGTAAGAATGGAATTCTTTGTTAAAAATCATTCCTCAGAAGAAATTAAAAACGTAAGTCCTCAAATCTGCCTTATGCTTGATAAATCGGTTGATTTTAATACACTGAAATCCACATCAGATGTATTTATATGGTCAGAAGGTAAATGTATTAGTCTTGATAAAACAACGCCAAGCACCGCTGAAAAAGGAAGAGATGCGCAGTTAGTAATACCAAGAAAAGGATTTACAAATTTACAGGCTGTGGGAAAAACAAAAATACTTGAGCCCGGGAAAGATATAGGAACTTGGTGGCGGACAAATGAAGAGAGTGATGAGGATATAATCTTTCGTGAAAGCCGGGATAAAAAACATCTTGTTGCAGTTTCATGGCCGGGTGAAGTCAGTTTCATTATTTATAATTCTCTTAATCCCTGTATTCATGCAGGTCCGTCAATTCAGTTTACAATTGAACCGGGAAGGGAACGACATTGGTATGGTACAATTTACCTGATGAAGAATGATCCTGGCGAGCTACTTAAGAAATATAAAAATGGTAAAAGAAGTAATTAATCCTTAATTCATAACATTCTTTCTTGGAGATCTTAATGAGAACTAAAACTTTCATTTTGTTCGTAAGTGTTTTGCTGGTAATAGTTCAAAACAGGAATTATGCACAATCGATAATTATTTTAACAAGCGATCAACAGCTTCAGGAGCTGCAAGATCCTGACAAAAAATTAGATATATCAATGGGATTTGAAAAAAATATTTCAAGCTTGCGTGAAGTTTGTGAAGCAGCAAAATCGAGAAATGAAAAAGTTTTAACAATAGCATTTGACGAGTTTTTCAGGCAATATAGAGATCAGGCGGGAACAGAGCGTAAGCTTACTCCTGTTATGGATGAATACATAAAGAAGTTAAAAACAGTTAGCGATTTTGCAGCTAAATATGGACTTGGAATTGGATTGAGTCTTCTAAGCCCTCTTGAGATCGGTCCCGCTTTTGCAAAGGAAACAGGTGAGTATGGCCGATGGCTGCGTTATGCTGTAGGATTACGTGAGCCCAAGACTGGAAAATTTGAAGTTCAGTTATGGCGCGAACATTACTGGACTAATAACAAAGGCAAGTTTGCATTAAAGCTAAAAGGATTTAAAGTCTACGCATTTAAAGAAAAAGAAATTGATGATGGTAAATATTCTGTTGTTCTGCCGGAAGATATTATTGAAATAAAAAATAATGTAAAGATTGAAGAATGGCCTGATACCACTGTTGTTCCAAAGTGGATACCAACAAGTATAAAGCATGACGTATCTGTTCCAATTAGTCGTGTAAGCATTTACAGTGAAGGTTGCGAAGAATTGAAAGGATATGACCGTGTTTTTGTAATGCTTGAATATGAAACCCCGGAGATGGATTACTTTAGTCCTAATGCATTGCCTTTCCTTAAAAATGTTCTAAAGAAATATTCGGATCAGGGAATTAATCTCGTAAGCCTTTATTCCGATGAAATGCATATTCAGCAGGACTGGAATTATCACAATCATCATGAAAACGGTCAGTTCAGCAACAGATTTATGACAGACAATTTTGCAAAAACTTATGCTGAAAAATATGGTTCTCAATATCGTGATATGGATAAATATATGTTATACTTTATGTATGGGCCAAAAAGTTTTGACCGTACACCAAAGGCGACTTTGAATTCACAATATGTTATGGGAGATAAACCTGAGGATATTGCAAAAACAATCTTATTCAGAGATCGGTATTATAAGATGTTAAATAACCAGGTGGTCGACTTGTTTAAAACTGCAAAAGATTATGCCGATGGATTGTTCAAATGTGAATTGCCAACTTTGGCTCATGCTTCCTGGGCAGAAAGTCCGACAATAGATTTAGTTGAAACAGAAGAGCTCCAGAAGCAGGCTTATCTTTATGAATATACTTCTAACTTTCTGTGGTCGAATACAGTTCAACAGGCAGCAGCAGCTTGCTACGATTATTTCAAATGGGGAGAATACCTTCAGCCGACAGGAAATGATTTTGCTGAATGCGGCTGGGCAGATAGAGACTACTATGGTGCAGCATTAGCCGCTTCAATTGGAATTATTAATAAATATCCCAATGCTTATGCGGCATTCTGGGGAATGCCAAGGATAGCTGAGAAATGGAAATACTCAATTAATAGTGCTTTTGGTGCGGCTGCAACTCCAACCATAGATGCAATAACGGAACACGTTCACAGAGATGTTGATGTACTTGTTCTCTATCCTATGAATTTAGTTGCTGCCGAAGAACGTTTTGGAAGCTGGATGACACAGTACGCATATAGCAATTATATAACTGCCGAAAAACTTTTGGAAGTTGGTAAAATTTCAGCCGACGGAAAAATTGAAATTGCAGGGAGAAAATTTTCGACCTTGGTTTCACTGTTTGAAGTTGTACCTGCTGATGGACTCCTGGAATTTATGGACAAGTTTAATAATGCCGGTGGAAAATTAATCTGGTTCGGAACTCCTCCGCTTTTAGATAGCAAAGAAAACAATTGCTTAAGCAAATGGGAAAAACTCTTCGGTGTTGAATACACTCCTTCAGTTTTCTTTGGACAAATTGCAGCAGGCAAAGAAGTAATATTTAAAAATGATTTTAAAGACATACCAAAGCAAACGATTTTAACTGATTTTCTTGTTGATAGGATTTATCCGGTTAAGTTGAAGCAAGATTCTAAACTTGTTGCTGTTGTTGATGGCTTGAATATCGGCGCGAAGAAGACTAACGGAAATGGTGAAGCATACTTCCTGGGATTCCGTCCACGGGATGATCAATCCCAAAGCCTTGGATACGAGACAAGAACAATGTTTGATATTCTTAATACTCTTGGAGCATACCCTTCAACAGGGAAGTTTTCCAAAGTAAATGATAACACGGAGTATGTTTCAAGAAATTCCGATTATTTAACAACTCGTTTCCCAAACGGTACTACGGTAATTGTTAAACATTACCGTACACACAGGGAAGGATGGGCGGATGGTTTCTCCCGTGATGATGCTGCAGATGCAGAGGTTCTAAAAAACAATCCAATGCCTTCAGATGAAATGAATCTTGTTGATTTCAAAGTGAACGGACACAAAATAGATTTTACAGGTAAACAGATTTGCTCTTTCAATCTAAATGCAAAAGGAGAACTTATTTCTTTTGAAGGACATAATTGCGATAAAGTGAAAATCGATAATAAACTTTATAAGTTAAGCAATAAAAAACAAAACATGATTTGCTGGACAAATCCTACTGAACAGGAAAAAACAAGTTATAAAGCATTGATGAAAATCTGGTTAGATGCTGATGGTGAAATTAGTATTCCTTCAAATATTTCAAAAGAGAAAATAAAATTTGCAAAAACGGATTATGAAAAGATTAGCTATATCGAAAATGTAAATTACAAATTGAAGAACGGTAATCTTAGACTTAGTGCAAAACCCGAACTTTCAGGAAGATGGATTTACATCTGTGAATAGTTTTTGATTACTAAAAATGAATTAACTAAGAAGAGAATTAGAATCATGGATTCATCTAAAATAAAAATAGGTTTGTTCTCAATCGGATTAAAAACTTACTGGGATCAATTTCCCGGTTTGTTCGATAAGCTGGATGGATACAGAAAAAATATTTCTAATAGATTGAGCAAAGGAGATGTTGAGGTTATTGATGCTAAAATGGTTGATACTGTTGAAAAAGCTCGTTTGGCTGCCGATATGTTCAGAGAAAAAAATGTTTCAATAATTTTCCTGTATATCTCAACCTATGCACTATCATCTACTGTTTTACCTGTTGTGCAAAAAGTAAATGTCCCCGTAATTATTCTAAATCTTCAGCCGGATAAAGCAATTGATTATAAATGGTTTAATAACCTTGGTGACAGGGCTGTAATGACAGGTGAATGGCTTGCCTACTGCCAGGCTTGTCCTGTACCTGAAATTGCAAGTGTATTCAATCGCGCAGGCATACAGTTTCATCAGATTACCGGGACATTGGATGATGCAGATGCATGGAAAGAAATTGATGAATGGATTGAAGCAATGCGTGTAGCGGACATTATGAGGAGAAACAGGTTGGGAGTTCTCGGTCACTATTATTGCGGTATGCTTGATGTTTATACTGATCTTACATTGCAGGCAGTAACATTTGGTTCACATATCGAATTGCTTGAAATGTGCCAGCTTAAAGCTTGCAGAGATAGTGTGACGGATGATGAAATATCTAAAAAACTGCAGCAGATTTTTGAAGAGTATGATGTTTCACCTGAATGCAAAAAAGATGAAATTCTAAGGGCAGCCAAAACATCCGTTGCACTTGATAAATTAATTGCCGAAAAACGAATCGGATCACTTGCATATTATTATGAAGGTGTTGAAGGAAACGATTACCAGGATATTATTACTTCGGTTATTACAGGCAATTCAATATTAACCGCTCATAATGTTCCGGTTGCAGGTGAAATGGAAGTTAAAAATGTTCAGGCAATGAAAATTATGGATTCGTTTGGAAGCGGCGGTTCCTTCTCGGAATTCAACGGAATGGATTTTAATGATGATATTCTTTTGATGGGACATGACGGACCGGGACATCTTGCAATTGCAGAAGGTAAACCCAAACTTAAACCGCTCGGTGTTTATCATGGAAAACCAGGTAAGGGATTATCGGTTGAAATGAAAGTTAAACATGGTAAAATTACTATACTTGCGGTAGTTCAAAAGCCTGATGGCAAATTGAAAATGATTGTTGCTGAAGGTGAATCTGTTCCGGGACCTATTCTTGAAGTTGGCAACACGATGAGCCGTTATAAATTTCCTGTTTCAATAAAGCAGTTTATTAATGAATGGAGTAAGCAGGGACCATCTCATCATTGTGCAATTGGAGTCGGTCACATCTATTCCAAAATAGAAAAGCTGGGCAAATTATTAAATGTTGAAGTGGTAAAAATTTGTTAATTCAATTTGAAAAGTTGAAGGTGTAATTTGAAAAGAATAATTTTCTTTTTGTTGATTTTGCTTTTGCTTGCTGCTGAAACTGAAGCACAGAAAAAATCAGTAGGTAGTCTGCTTCAGTTTTCTTCTCCAGGATCGCAGGGCTTTTCCCCAGAAAGGTTAACAAGACTTGACAATGTATTCAAAGAATACGTTGATAGTCAATGGTGTAACGGTGCCGTTGGCCTTGTGGCAATAAACGGTAAAATAGTCTATTACAAAGCGTTTGGCTATAATGATATCGAACTGAAAACACCTTTGGAAAAAAATGTTATTTTCAGAATAGCATCTCAAACAAAAGCTATAACGAGTGTTGCAGTAATGATGCTGTATGAACAGGGAAAATTTTTGCTGGATGATCCTGTTTTCAAATACCTGCCGGAGTTTAAGAATCAAAGAGTGCTAGATAAATTTAACGAGGAAGATTCAACTTATACAATTGTTGAAGCAAAACGTCCGGTAACGATTAGGGATCTTCTTACACATACTTCTGGTATTGGGTATCCAATGATTGGAAGTAAAGGAATGAATTACCTATATAATAAATTCAATGTTGTTGGAGCAATCAGTACGGATAAAACTGTTTTAAAAGATCAAATGAAAATTCTTGGTTCTGTTCCTTTAGGCCATCAGCCGGGTGAAAAGTGGACCTACGGATTAAGCGTTGATGTTCTCGGTTATCTTGTGGAAGTAGTATCCGGAATGAATCTCGATCAATTCCTGAGAAAAAATATTTTTGATCCGCTTGGAATGAGCGATACTTACTTCTACCTGCCGAAGGAAAAATATAACAGGCTGGCAATTCTCTATAGTGAGGACCAACAGAAACACCTGGTTAAAATAAAAAAGTCTGATGGTTTTAATCCTGATTATCCAGCATCCGATGGGACCTATTTTGCAGGCGGCGGTGGACTTGCTTCAACTGCATACGATTATGCCGTGTTTATGCAAATGCTTCTTAATGAAGGAGAATATAACGGGAAAAGGTTACTTGCTAAAAGTACAGTGCGGCTTATGAGAACAAACCAGATTGGTGATTTGACAATTCCTGGTTTATACACCGCAGATGTCTGCGATAAATTCGGATTAGGATTTGAAATTATCTCGTCGATTGGCAGTACTATAGTTCCCCTATCTGAAGGTTCGTATGGATGGGGTGGTACTTTTGGTTCTTTATATTGGATTGACCCTAAAGAAAAAATAATTGCACAATTAGTATTGCAAAAAGCTCCTAATAGCTTTGAAGATTTACGGGGTAAATTTATCTCATTGATTTACCAGGCAAAGACAAAATGAAAGAAATGAGTTTTATTTAAATATAATTTCCAATAAGTCACTCCTAACTCCTCCAAAAAAAGCTCGAAAACAGTTAACTTTTTCTGTAATCGAGCTTTAATTTTGTGTGGCGGAGAGTCAGGGATTCTTCAGTATATAGAAATGTTGTTAAAACGATTAATTTTCTAAGTATATTCTGAGACGCTGCCCAAATTGTGCCCAACAATTTTATATTCTATGAAAAATTATTTTTCAAATCCCCATAGAGTGCGT
>CAZIDB010000189.1:0-9341 GCA_964537965.1 uncultured Melioribacter sp.
CATCCTTAATACATTGTGATGTTGATGACTATGTGCAGGAAGGTTTGGATTTTATTGACTCACTAAACAATAATAGTAAAGTACTTGAAGGATTTTATTCATCTAATATAAAGAGTTTTGATATAGATGAAGACGGCAAACTTTTCTTTAATAACCTTCTTGATCTTTACAAAGGTTCAAAATTAAGTAATCTTAAAAATGAACTTGGGAATATGTACGAGTACTACAAATATATTCTTAAAACTGCAGGTAAAAGCACAGAAGATGTCCTTGAAAGTATAAAAGAAAAGCTTGAAAGGATAAGCGATGATTTTAAAGTGCTTAGAAATAATGATGTGCAATTCTCTTTAAGAGTCCGGGTAATCAGCACAGGCTTTAATAAAGACATGGATTTCAATCAATCTCATTTTAAAAGACTGGATTCCATCTTTGATCTGTGCGATGAAGTAATTGATAACCTTGAAGAAACTGCAGAACAATTTGAATCTATCCAGCAGGAAGAACTTCAGCCTGCAGAAATGATTAACACTCTTGAAACAGCAATAAACAATTTTTCGGCAGGGCTGGATTCGCTTAAAGAACTTCTTGACAGTTCTCCTTTATCCTTATTAGAAGCAGATACTGACTGGATTGATGACGTAACTAAAAGTCTTGACGATATAACTGATGTTTTGGAGGGTAAAGAGTTTACAATTGGAAATGATAATATCAGGATACGTCCTGTTACTTTAATTGAATATTCAGCGTCTGAAATGGCAAGTATACTTCTGGATTTTTACAGGATACCCGATAGGTACCGTTATACTTTTGGTGGACTATTCCCGAACGGTCTGCCCTCTTCAATTGTTGATGAGTTAAAGGAAGATATGGTTCTTAATCTTAATGATGACAGGGATAAACTGGATTCAAGAATTCAGTACTATAAAAGTATGTACCTGTCAAAACTAAAACTCGGTCAGAAAACTTCATCGGTTTATTTTGGGCTTGCGGCAACACAGGCATATTTTTATTTGCTTGATGCCGTTGATGAGATTGAAGATTTAATGGATTATATCCAGGGTGGAGATTTTAGGGATGGTTTTAAGTTTAGCGCTATAACCAATACAGAACTTACGGATAGCATCTCTGATAATTATAACAGGGCGTTTAAGGATAAAAAATTAGTCTACACAATATTGCTTGTTACAAATGATAAAGCTCAGCCTTACACAATTGATGCTTCAACGGATTATATTCCTGTGTTTATTTCAATGTCTGCAATAGATGAAATGAAAGATATTTCAGATGAGTTCAGGGATACGGTAGAAGATATGGCCGAATATCTCAAGGAACTTTATGATGATCTAGATAATATGTTCGACTTAAGTCTCGATCCTAATTATCTTGATTTTTCCAATGTAGAGAACACTACAGAATTACTTGAAGTACTTGAAAAATCCAACCCGGATTTTCTGCAGATAACAAACTATGGAATTAACAAAATGAAAGATATGAGGGGAGACCTGAGGAAGGTATTTTCCGAATATGCCGGTTACATGAATGACTTAAATGAACTTGTTGATTCTTTGGTTACGGAGCACGGGGATATTGAAATTGATGGTAGAGTAGTTAACACAATAATTTCCGATATAAACAACTTTGTTCAGGATATGAATAATGATATTCAGGACCCTGATACAAAAACAGTTACAAATGATGTAAGAGTAAATCTTTCTGCCTGGTTCGATAATCCGCCGCAGAATCTTCTTCAGAAAGCAAAATGGTTTTTTGATAGTGATACAACAAACGATAACACTTTGGGCGGATTATTCCCTGACGGAAGAATGCCAAGCTTCATTGATACAAAAGATATAGTACCGGAAGAATATTATTTGTCTCAGAATTATCCCAATCCATTTAATCCTTCAACAACAATAAGTTACTCAATTCCAGAGTTGAGTAATGTATCCATAAAGGTTTATGATGTTCTTGGAAGAGAAGTTGCAATTTTAGTTGATGAAGAAAAGCCAGCGGGAAACTATCAGCTTAGGTTTAATGCAGGTAATCTTTCAAGTGGAGTTTATTATTACAAAATAATCTCAAACAACTTTATGGAATCTAGAAAAATGACCTTTTTAAAATAATGTTTTTTTTCTATACAAGTTGAACACTAATAGACAGTTCAAAATTAAATTTGGAGAACTCAAATGAAAAATATAATCCTGGTTTTATCTTTAATTCTTATTGCAAAATCCTTGTTTTGTCAACAGTTTATAAAAAAATGGGAGTTTCCTCAAGAATTAATTTATGTTGGAGACATTGATGGAGATGGAATTGGTGAATTTGCTTTTGATGATTACAATAACAATGTGATAAAATTTTATAATACATCAAGCCAAAATGTAAAATGGACAATTACGGACATGCGTTTTTTTAATGAAATTTACGATGCTGAAAAATCAAATTTACAACCCTCATATATTAAGTTTCCATCTGTAGATTTTAATGGTGATGGAAAAAAAGAAATGCTCTTAAAGCGCAGTGATGGAAAAGGTATCACTATTTATGATATTGTTAATAACACTACTGTTTTCGAATGGTCAGAGCCACAGTTATATTCTATAAAATTTTTAGTTTTTGCTGATGTTGATGGGGATGGTAAACTTGAATTGGTTTTTATTGCAAGATCTGGGGAATATGGAGTTGACTATAAAACTTATGTCTATTCTACCAACGCACCCGTTTTATCTGTGAATATTAAACAAAATGAATTTCCAAATAATTTTAATTTATCTCAAAACTTTCCCAATCCATTTAATCCAACAACAACAATAGAATTTGAAATTTCTCAACCAAGTAATGTCAAAGTAAATATTTATGATGTTGCCGGCAGAATGATAAAAGAACTAATTAATGAACAGAAAAATACTGGAAAATATTCTGTTACCTGGAATGGAAAAGATAATTATGGTAATACAGTTGCCTCAGGAAATTATTTTTATCAAATAATAAGTGGTGATTATATTCAAGCAAAAAAGATGATTCTTTTAAAGTGATGCCTAATCAGTTAACCAAGCAAACACATTTAGGCATATTTAACAATTAAATGATGGAGAATTCAAATGAAAAATGTTACACTGGTTCTATTCTTACTCCTTATCTCAAACTCCTTGTTTTGTCAACAGTTTAATTTAAAATGGGAGTTTCCTCAAGAATTAATTTATGTTGGAGACATTGATGGAGATGGAATTGGTGAATTTGCTAACTGTGACGATCGGACCCTGACAACCACCTTTTATGATGGAAAAAACCTTGCTACAAAATGGACATTTACAGGAGGTGCTTTTGAAGAAAATTGGTTTGATGCTGATGCAGAAACTCATCCATCATTTAACAAATTTCCATCTGTCGATTTTAATAGTGATGGTAAACGAGAAATCTTTTTCTTTACATATACTGATAATACTCACTATACAGAGAAATCCATTCTTTTGGTAGATGTAGTTAATAATAACATACTTTATGAATTCAGTGATCCTGTACTTGTTTATCCTAAATTAATTTCTTTTGGAGATATTGATGGTGATAATAATCTAGAATTAGTTTTTCGTTTTCGATTAGGAGATACTTACAAAACTGCTGCCTATTCTACCAATTTACCAACTACTTCCATGACTCAAACACACAAAAATATTCCGGACAACTACAAATTATTACAGAACTATCCCAATCCTTTTAATCCATCTACTACAATAGAATATGAAATTTCAAAATATGAATCAGTTAAAATAAGAATCTATGATGGAAATGGAAGGCTGGTAAAAAACTTAGTAGATGATTTTAAAGATTCAGGGAAACATTCTGTTTATTGGGATGGACGTGATAATTCCGGAAATTCAATTGCGAGCGGGGCATATTTCTATCAAATTCAAGTTGGGAACAACCTTCAGGCAAAAAAAATGTTATTGCTTAAATAATTTGAAAACTATTTTAAGAAGAGAAAGAAATGAAGAAAGTTTTTTACACTATTTTGTTTTATAGTCTGATTACAATTACAAGTTATTCGCAGTGGTTCACACAAAACCCATTGCCCACTGACAGGACACTTAATGGTGTAAAATTTATATCATCAAATATTGGTTGGATTGTTGGAGATGACGGTGCAATTTTATCGACATCTAATGGTGGTAGTACATGGAATACTCAATTAAGTGGGACAGATAATCATTTGGAGGGAGTTTTCTTTTGTGATGCTAATAATGGATTTGTAGCTGGTAAAAACGGTACTATCTTAAGAACCACGAATGGAGGGGTTGAATGGATACATCAATTGAGCGGAAGTAATGAATGGTTATGGGATGTTGCCTTTCCCGATATTAATAATGGGATTGTTGTCGGGGAGAATGGTACAATATTAAAAACCGTGGATGGTGGCGCTACCTGGACTGCTCAAAATAGCGGGACTACAAAAACCTTACTTGGTATTTCTTTTTCAGATGATAAAGTTATTACTACTGTTGGTGGTGATTGGACTGATGGCGGTATAATCCTACAATCAATAAATGGAGGAATAGATTGGACTAAACTTGCAGTTCAAACTTCGGGACCGTTATATAGCATATTCTTTACAGATAAAAATAATGGAACAGCAGTCGGATGGTCAGGAATAATTCTTCGGACTACCAATGGAGGTACCAATTGGATTTCACAAGGAAGCGGTATCACGAAAAGGCTATGGAGCGTTTTTTTTAGTGATATAAATAATGGTACGGCAGTTGGAGAAATTGGTTCAATTGTTAGAACAACTAATGGCGGTGAAACCTGGTCCGAACAAACTAGCCAAACAGTATCGGATTTGTATGGTGTTTCATTTACCAATGAAAATAAGGGTTTAGTAGTTGGATCAGGCGGAATAATTCTCACGACAAATAACGGAGGCATGACATTTATTGAGGAAGACAAAATAAATCTAACAAATTATTTTTTGCTCTCTCAGAACTATCCTAACCCATTTAATCCAACCACAACAATTAGTTATTCAATTCCTGAACTAGGCTATGTTTCATTAAAGGTTTATGATGTACTTGGAAGAGAAGTGGCAACCTTAGTTAATGAAGAAAAACCTGCCGGGAATTACCAGGTTATTTTTAATGCTGAGTCCGCTTGCGGCGGATTAACGAGTGGAATTTATTTCTATACTTTGAAAGCTGGAGAGTTTTCTCAAACAAAGAAACTAACATTAATAAAATAACGGTTCACAATTTATTGAAACTCTAATAGGAATTACTCAATGAAAAAATTATTAATTATTTCCTTAACCATATTGAGCATTTTTTTTACTAATGCTGAAGCTCAATGGGTACAGACAAATGGACCTTACGGAGGCGAAGTAACAAAAATTGTACATACAGATTCCTTTATAATTTTAGGGACAAACAATGGCATAGCTATATCACAAGATGGTATGAATTGGAGCTATTTTAATAATGGATTAGCATCTCCAACAATTTCAGATATCGAAGTTGTTGGCAATGATGTATTTATTATAGCAGGAACAAATCTTTACTGTTCATCCAACTGGGGAGTGACCAAGGGCAACGCTTGGAAAAATATAAAAGAATTGTATGATATAGAATATAGTAACGACTATCTGACTAGCAATGGAACAAATCTTTATCTTGGAACATCAAACAGTCTGTTTATTTCAAAAGATAAAGGCTTAACATTTTCAATCATACAAGGAAATCTGCCAGTTGGGAGAAAATCCGCTTTAGCAGCAAAGGATAATTCAATATTTGTTAGCATTAAAGGATCTGGTTTATTTCGTTCTGTAGACAATGGACTAAACTGGACGAATCTTTATAGCAAATTAACCAGCTATGATATTTATAATTTGGACTTTTTAGAATCAGACCTTTATGCTGCCTCTCAAGGTGGAAAAGTCTTCAAATCAAGTGATAACGGAAATAATTGGGAAAATGTTAAGGGCTTAGAAAACATATATGTTAATTGTATGACATTTTATAGAGATTCTCTTTTTGTTGGTAGTCTCGGTATGTTAAGATCAACAGATAATGGAATTACCTGGCCCCCAATAAATAATGGTATACCTAACACAAACTTCGTTTTATCAACAAATTTTTTAGGTAACAATCTATTCGCAGGTACCTTTAGGGGTCTTTATTTATCAAGGGATTTTGGTCTTAATTGGACAAAGGTTGATTTTAATGCTAGTGCAAATATTCCACTTGAGGTTTTTTCGATAGCCACTGATAATGGAATTTTATATGCTGCTGCTAAAGGAGGTGTATACTCTTCTACTGATAAAGGTTCAACCTGGTATGAATGTAATAATGATTTACCATACGATGATTATTCGACAATTACGACAAAAAACAATTATTTATTCGTTGGAAGTAAGGCAAATGGAATATTTGTCTCAACAGACAAAGGGAAAACTTGGACAGTAATAAACAAAGGAGTTAATAAATATTATCTTGGTTACCTTCCAATAAAATGCCTTATTATTTGTGATAATACAGTATATGCAACTTTTGACTCTTTTATAAACGATACATATTATGGAAGTGAGTGTGCTTTTTATTCCATATTAGATTATTACTCCTGGTCTGAAGAATATGAATTGGGGAATGTTTATCCAGAATATATGGCAACTTATAATAACTATATCGTAACTAGTAATATATCAACAGTTAGTATTTCCAAGGATGCAGGCTATAGTTGGCAAACGAAAGAAGTTGATCCATCAAATCTTGAAAATACTGCTATTGCAATTAATGAAAAAGTTTTGATTGTTGGTGGAAGTTATAGAATTTGTAAATCGACTGATTTGGGGAATACTTGGACACAAATACGTAATAGTAATAATATTAACTTTGGATATGTTAAAGCAATATTACTAATAGAAAACAGCGTATTCTTAACCGCTGGTTCTTCAATTCTATACTCTTCCGATGCGGGTGATAATTGGAAATATCTTTCAATACCAGCTTCCATGAAAGAACTCACTTATTTTTCAAACGACGCAGAGAATGTATATGTTGCTACAAAAAATGGAATCTGGGAAAGACAATTATCCTATTTTGGAATTACTAACAGTGAAGCAATTAAACAAACTCATCCTTTTAATTTTCAATTATATCAGAATTATCCCAATCCTTTTAATCCAACTACAACAATAAGCTATTCTATTCCGGTTGTAGAGACGGCGCATGCTCCGTCTTTACGTGTTTTACTAAAAGTTTATGATGTTCTTGGAAGAGAAGTAGCAACATTAGTCGATGAAGAAAAACCTGCTGGTAATTACCAAGTAAAATTTGATGCAGGGAATATGACGAGCGGAATATACTTCTATACTGTGAAAGCGGGAGAGTTTTCTCAAACAAAGAAACTAATCTTAATGAAGTAACCGATCATCAAGTTTAATAATTGTAAGGAAATTTACATATGAAAAAGATCTTACTCGTTTCCTTCTTAACATCAATATTTGTTTTTTCTGGTGTTAAAGCGCAGTGGATACCTACTAATGGACCTGAAGGCGGAAGTGTTGAGACTTTAGCCCAAAAAGGAGATTATTTTATTGCCGGAACCTGGGGAACCGGGGTTTACACTTCAACAAATAATGGAGCTAACTGGAAACAAAGCAGTTATGGATTAACCGGCTATGGTTTAGCAATAAATAAGTTTTTAATTAAAGATGAAAATATTTTTATTGCAACTAACGGCGGAGTGTATCTATCATCGGATGATTGCAGTAATTGGCAATTAGTAAATAATGGAATGACTAATGCAGCATCTGTTAAAGCATTAGCTTTGCTGGACGATATTCTTCTTGCTGGGACCTCTGCGGGTGAAATATTTGCTACATCAATAACTAATATACAGTGGTCGAATGTTACATCAAGCTTGCCATGGATAAGAGTATTATATGTAAAAGGGAATAACATATATGCCGGTACTGATAACGGGATATTTTGTTCAACTGATAACGGAACAAACTGGATTGAAAAGAATAACGGCTTAACAAACAAAGCGATTAATACAATAGTATCTGTTAATGATACTTTATTTACCGGTACAAACGGCGGAGGAGCATTTCTTTCAGCAGATGAAGGAGAAAATTGGAATAGTGTTCAAACTTTACCCTTAAAATATATTTCTTGCTTATGTGCGAATAACAATGATATTTATGCAGCATATAGTAATTTTTTATACCGTTCTGCAGATAAAGGCAAAACCTGGATAGAGTTAAGTGTGTATGGATTTGGAGGAATAAAATCTATCCTGTTAGATATTGACACGATTTATACTGCAACTGCAAGGAATGGAATTTCGAAGTCAATTGATAAAGGATATAATTGGGTAGAAATTAATAAAGGTATTTCAAATGAATATATTATTGCATCAATTGTTAGCAAAGAAAGTGTTGTTCTTGGTACACCTGATGGAATAAAATACTCATCAGATTCAGGAAGCACCTGGAACGAGGCTGACATGCAAATAAAAGATTTAAGAATATTTTGTCTTAAACAAATTGAAGATACTTTGTATGCCGGTTCTAATGTAGGGGAAATGTATACTTCAAATGATAATGGTAGAACTTGGACTAGAAGAGAGTATTATGGAGCAAATATAGCATACTTTTATACATTACAACCTATCGCTTCTTCGATTGTAGCAGGTACAAATAATGGAATTATGATTTCACGGGATTATGGAAGTACCTGGGAAAAAACAGGCAACGGTTTACCCAGAACAACAATAAATTGTTCATTAGCAACGATGGGTAAAGTGTTTGTCGGAACCAATACCGGAATTTATGTTTCTACTGACGGCGGTTATAACTGGACAGAAGCTGATTCAGGAGTGTCGAATAAATATATCTGGTCAATGGCTGCTGACGATTCAGTAATTTATGTTGGTTCGTCGTTAGGAATTTATCGCTCAACAGATGAAGGTAATTTCTGGGAAAATATCTTCCCTACTTTTTCTTATGCTTACTCATTGCATTGTAAAGACAATATTCTTATTGCCGGTGGAACAAATACAAATAAACTTTTTGTTTCGTCCGATACCGGAAACACATGGGAAGATAAAAGCAAAGAATTAGATTTTCTCGGCGCGGTAACCTCACTTTGCTCAGATGAAAAATATTTATATGCAGGTACACAAAGCGGAGTCTGGAAACGAGATCTATCTGAAATAATAACTAGTGTTGAGAACGAAAAAGGTTCTTTGCTTTCAGATTTATATTTATCGCAAAACTATCCTAACCCATTTAATCCAACCACAACAATAAGTTATTCTATTCCGGTTGTAGAGACGGGGCATGCCCCGTCTCT
>CAZIDB010000190.1:0-7737 GCA_964537965.1 uncultured Melioribacter sp.
ATAATGGTATAGCATCAATAATCTATCATCTTTATTCAAATAAATTTCCAAGACTGCGTATTGGTATTGGAAACGACTTCAAAGAGGGCGAACAGGTTAATTTCGTTTTAAGCAAATTTACTGAAGCGGAATTGTCTGTTCTTAAGAATATATTAGAACTGAGTTTTGAATTAATCAATCATTTTATATGTAATGGTATGAAGAGTATGCTTGATTATTATAGTAATCTTGCAAATAAAAAATCAGATTCTTAATACAATTGGATGGGAGTAACTAATGGAATTAACTTTAATACTTGGTATTAGTGTTTTGTCATTGCTCTTTGGTATTTATTTGTCTGTTCATATTCTTAAGCAGGAAAAAGGCAGTCCTGAAATGCAAAAGATTGCCGATGCAATTAGAAAAGGTGCAGAAGCATTTATGAAAAGACAATATACCACTATATCTGTTCTCAGTATCCTCTGTGCTATAATCATATTTATTCTTTATTCAATTGTACGCAAGCCAATGCCAAATGAACCATCTGCTGTACTAATGGCAACTTACACATCACTATCTTTTTTACTTGGAGCGTTATGTTCCGGAGTAGCGGGATTTATCGGTATGTTTATATCTATCAGAGCTAATTCTAGAACAGCTAATGCAGCCCTTACATCACTTAATAAAGCTTTACAAATTTCATTAAGAGGTGGGGCAGTTTCCGGTTTATTTGTTGTTGCAATGAGTCTACTTGGTGTTGGAGGCTTATTTGCACTCTTCCAAACATTTGGTCCCCAGAATGATGAGTTTATTAAAAAGATTCCTTTTTTGATTGTTGGTTTTGGTTTTGGTGCATCCTTTGTTGCATTGTTTGCACAATTAGGCGGAGGAATTTATACAAAAGCTGCTGATGTTGGTGCCGATTTGGTTGGTAAGGTAAGCGCAGGAATACCCGAAGATGATCCGAGAAATCCAGCCGTTATTGCCGATCTTGTTGGTGATAATGTCGGCGATTGTGCAGGAAGAGGTTCAGATCTGTTTGAATCAACAGCTGCGGAAAATATTGGAGCTATGATTCTTGGAGTAGGGCTTTATCCTTTCTTTGGAATTAATGGTGTTATATTTCCTTTGATTGTCAGGGCATTTGGATTGATTGCTTCAATAAGCGGAATTATGGTTGTTAAAACAAAGGAAGATGGCGATCCAATGATGGCATTGAATCGTGGCTATTATTTAACTTCGTTCCTGGCCGCGGTTGGATTTTTTATTGGAACCAGATGGCTCTTATTTTCCGACCAATATCCGCTTGCCTGGATAAACTTTTTTCTAACTGGTGTTATTGGAATATTAACAAGTATCGCTTTCGTTTTTATAACACAATATTATACTGAATACAAATACAAACCGGTCAAGTCAATAGCTGAGGCATCATTAACTGGTCCGGCCACAAATATTATTGCAGGGTTTGCTGTTGGACTTGAATCTACTTGGTTACCGATAATTACAATTGCAACTGCTATTGTATCATCATATCATCTTGGTGTAGCAACAGGAATTCCGAACGCTGGTTTGTTCGGCACTGCAGTTGCAACAATGGGAATGTTGAGTACTGCTGCTTACATTCTGGCTATGGATACTTTCGGACCAATAACTGATAACGCCGGAGGCATTGTTGAAATGAGCGGCCAGCCAGCACATATTAGAAAAATAACCGATAGACTGGATTCAGTTGGAAACACTACCAAAGCTTTAACAAAGGGATATGCAATTGGTTCTGCTGCTTTAGCTGCCTTCCTTTTATTCTCAGCTTATATCGATGATGTAAATATTCTTCTAAAGGAAAAGGGATTTCCTTTGATGTCTTCTATTAACATTGCTAAACCTGAAGTATTTATTGGAGGACTACTTGGTGCAACTCTGGTATTTTTATTTAGCGCATTAGCAATTAAAGCGGTTGGTAAAACTGCTTATTATGTTATTGTAGATGTTAAGAATCAGTTCAAAGAAAAACCGGGCATACTTGATGGAAATGATGAGCCCGATTATGGCAGAACCGTAGATATTGTTACAAAAGGTGCATTAAAAAATATGATCGCTCCTGGTATTTTGGCTGTAAGTTCACCAATATTGGTGGGATTGATTTTCAGGTTATTAAATGTAAGTGCTGAAACAGTAGCTTCATTCCTTATGGTTGGTACAATTGCCGGAATTCTTCTAGCTACTGTTTTAAATAATAGCGGAGGAGCCTGGGATAATGCCAAAAAATTTATTGAAACAGGTGAATATGGCGGAAAACAAACTGATTGTCATAAAGCATCGGTTGTTGGTGATACTGTTGGAGATCCATTTAAAGATACTGCCGGACCTTCTTTACATGTTTTAATAAAAATATTAAGTACACTTACTTTAGTGCTAGCTCCACTTTTTGTATAATAAAACTTGTAAATGATATAAAAATTAGAGATTTTTAGCAAGCAAAAATAGTAAACTATATGTTAAACCCTGCTTTTCCTTATACCGAAGGAGAGGCCTTAAGTCCAAAGGGAGGTGAACGTAGGACAATGCGTAAGAATCATTATGAGAGTGCTGTAATTATTAATGCAGCAATAGAAGAAGAACAAATTGAAGCAACCATTAAACGAATTGAAGATACTATTCGTAATAATGGCGGAGAGATTGTTGATGTCGATAAATGGGGAAGAAAAAGGCTCGCTTATGCCGTCAACAAAACAAAAAGCGGATATTATGCAATCATCAGGTTTGTTGCCCCACCCGAAGCAATTTCCAAACTCGAAAGAATGTACCAGCTTGACGAATTTATTATCAGGTATTTAACTATTGTACTTGATAAATTCGCTCTTGAATATCTTGATAAGAGTAAATCTTTGCGCGAGCAGGAAAAACTTGATGCCTTAATGGCTGAGAAAGCCGAAGTAGTTGAAGAAAAAGTAAATTCAGATAACGTAGAATAATAACAAACAAATGATAGTTTGGAGGACATAGCATGAGTGACCTGAAAATGCCTGAATTAAATAGTGTTTTAGTTGCCGGAAATTTAACTAAGGATCCTATCTTTAGACAGACTTCTAACAGTACGCCTGTAGTTAACTTTTCAATTGCTGCAAACCGTAAATATAAAGACAGTACTAACCAGTGGCAGGAAGATGTTTGTTACGTTGGTGTGGTAGCATGGAATAAACTTGCTGAAAGCTGCAAAGATCGTCTTAAAAAAGGCAGTGCTGTTCTTGTTGATGGTGAACTGCAAAGCAGAAGCTGGAAAACAGAAGATGGACATAACAGAAGCATTGTTGAAATAAAGGCAAAACGGATTCAATTTCTGAATAAACTAAGTAAGAATACCACCAATGGCGAAAATGGTGGCGAGTCTATTGTTGATGATCTTGATTATGAAGATAATTCATTCGATAAATTTTTATCTGATGAGGAATCTGAACTTTTAAATAATTCACATAATTAAAATTGGTTGTAGGAATGAAAACTAAAAGAGTATGTAAATTTTGCGAAGCCAATGTACATTACATCGATTACAAGGATGAAAAAAGGTTGGTTAAATTTTTAACCGAGCAAGGTAAAATTATTCCTAAGAGAATTACAGGTACTTGTACAAAGCACCAGAGAGAATTAGTTGCTGCTATTAAAAGAGCAAGACAAATTGCTTTACTTCCTTACATCTCAGAAGCAATTAAATAGTAAGGAGGAAAGATGAAAGTAATTTTAAGAAAAAACTTTGAACAACTTGGCCAGATTGGCGATATAGTGGATGTTAAAAACGGTTATGCCCGTAACTTTCTTATTCCGCGCAATATTGCCTATGCTGCTCAAAAAGGTAATCTTAAATCTCTCGAAGAAGAAAAGAAAGCTCTTGAGAAAAAGAAACAGAAAGAACTTACCGCAGCAGAAAAACTTGCTGCAGAACTTGAGAAAGTTTCTGTTACAATACCGGTTAAAGTTGGTGAAGAAGATAAAATCTTTGGAACTGTTACCAACCAGATGATTGCCGATTCACTTAAAGAAAAAGGTTTTGATATTGAAAAACGTAAAATAGATATTCCTGAAGCAATTAAATCTTTGGGAATCTACAGCGTTAATATCAAACTTCATCCTCACGTAACGGCGGTTGTAAAAACCTGGGTTGTTCGCGAATAGATTAAAAAAAGCCTCTGTAACACAGAGGCTTTTTTGTTTTGTTTTTCTTCACACCTTCATTTATCTTTATTTCACTTTTTTAAATCGGAATGGCTTTACAGCAAATGTACATTTTAGGTATATCGGCATTTTATCATGATAGCGCAGCAGCACTGGTTAAGGATGGCGGGATTGTTGCCGCCGCACAGGAAGAACGTTTTACAAGAAAAAAACATGATCATCGTTTTCCGTCCAAAGCAATAAAATATTGTCTTGATAGTCATGGAATTAAGGGCTCAGATCTTGATTATGTTGCATTTTACGATAAGCCTTTTCTGAAATTTGAAAGACTACTAGAAACGTACCTTGCATATGCTCCTATTGGCATTAAATCATTTATTAAAGCAATGCCGTTATGGTTAAAAGAAAAGCTGTGGATGAAAACAGTTATTGAAAATGAACTTGGATTTAAAGGAAAGATTATTTTCCCCGAGCATCACGAGTCTCACGCCGCTTCAGCATTTTTTCCATCTCCTTTTAATGATGCCGCATTCTTAACAATGGATGGGGTAGGTGAATGGACTACTACTAGTTTTGGCATTGGTGAAGGAAATAAAATAAATATTAATGCTGATATAATATTTCCGCATTCGCTTGGAATGCTTTACTCCGCATTTACATACTACACAGGCTTTAAGGTAAACAGTGGTGAATACAAAGTCATGGGTCTTGCTCCTTACGGTAAACCAATTTATAAAGACTTAATCCTTAAGGAACTTATTGATGTTAAAAATGATGGTTCATTCAGAATGAACATGGATTACTTTAACTATTGTGCCGGTTTAACTATGACAAACAGTAAATTTGATAAACTGTTCGGAAGCAAACCAAGAAAGCCTGAATCAAAACTAACACAAAAAGAAATGGATCTGGCTCGTTCTGTTCAGGATGTTACCGAAGAGATAATGCTTAAAGCTGCTAATCATGTTTATAAAGAAACCGGCAAAAAATATTTATGCCTTGCCGGAGGCGTTGCCTTAAATTGTGTTGGCAACGGAAAGTTGCTGAGAGAAAGTCAGTTTGAAGATATCTGGATTCAACCGGCAGCAGGTGATGCAGGCGGTGCGCTTGGTGCTGCTTTATTTGTATGGTACCAGTATTTAAATAATGAAAGAACTATTGATGATAATTTAGACAAACAATCAGGCTCTTACCTTGGACCGGAGTTTTCTTTAATTGAAATTGAAAACTATCTTAAAAAAAATTCGATAGAGTATAAAGAAGTTGACAGGAAAGATCTTGTAAATGAAGTTGCCGATTTAATTGCACAGGAAAAAGTCATTGGATGGTTCCAGGGTAAAATGGAATTTGGTCCCCGTGCTCTCGGTGCAAGGACAATAATCGGTGATGCACGTTCATCAAAAATGCAGGAGACAATGAACTTAAAAATTAAATTCAGGGAAAGCTTCAGGCCGTTTGCCCCTTCTGTTTTAAGTGAAAAAGTTTCCGAGTATTTTGAGATTGACAGGCCAAGTCCTTATATGTTACTTGTTGCCGATGTAAAAAAAGAGCGTCAGAAAAAAATGAGTGAAGACGAAGAAAAATTATTTGGAATTGATAAGTTGAATATTCTGCGCTCCGATATTCCTGCTGTTACTCATATTGATTACTCGGCAAGAATCCAAACGGTACATAAGGAAACAAATCCGCTCTACCATGAATTACTGGAAAAATTTTATAACAAGTACGGCTGCGGTGTAATTGTGAATACTTCATTTAATGTACGCGGTGAACCAATTGTTTGTACACCCGAAGACGCATACAAATGTTTTATGCGGACAGATATGGATTATCTTGTAATGGGCAATTTTATCCTTGATAAAAAAAATCAGAAAGCGCTAAAAGAAACAAAAGACTGGCGGAAAGAATTTACATTGGACTAATCTTATGCTTGAAGAATTTAAAAATATAAAAAGCTCTAAAGATGAATTAAGAAAATTCGGTTTAACAATCGGGATTGTACTCTTATTAATTGCACTTTTTATTTTCATATTTAAAGCAAGCTTAAGCATAGCACTTGTTGTACCCGGATTACTCTTTCTTATATTTTCTTTTTCCATCCCGATAATTCTACTGCCGTTTCAGAAATTCTGGATGGCGCTGGCAATCGTTCTGGGCTGGTTTTCTACCAGAATTATTTTAAGTATTATATTTTATTTAATGTTAACTCCAATAAGGATAATCGCAAGGATTTTTGGCAAAGAATTTCTTGATCTGAAAATTGATAGAAATGCGAAAAGTTATTGGAGATACAGATCTCAAAAAGAATTTAATCCTTTAGATTACGAGAAACAGTTTTAATTTATAAAAGAATAAAAACAACAATATGAGCAAACTTTCTATTTTGGCTGAACTTTGGCAATTCCTCCGCGTTCGAAAAAAATGGTGGCTAATGCCTATTATAATTGTTCTGGTGCTTCTAGGCGGTTTAATAATATTAACGCAGGGTTCAGCTTTAGCGCCTTTTATTTACGCCATCTTTTAACGTTTTGCAGCACTGTTTAACTGGTACTGAAGCTGGCGCGCTCCCGGGAAATCCGGTTCGGAAGCAATACACCTGTTAATATACTCAAGCGCTTTATTATAATTTTTCTTAATTGAATAGGCACCGGCAATATTATACAGAACCTGTGCATCTGTACTGTTTGATAAAAAACTTTCTTCAAGATAGCTGATCGCAGCATCAACTTCATTTTTTGAAAGCAGAATTATTCCCAGCCATTTGGAATTGAATGATGTAGGTTTTACCTTGTGATAAATTTTTAGCAGATCTAACGCAACATCATATTGCTTTGCGTATAATAATTGGTTTATTGGATTTTCATAATACTCATTTATTACAGGGTACTGATCGATTAATGTTCTGTATTCTTCTGCAAACTTTGGATAATCCTTTCGGTTAAAATAAATATCCGCCGCATCTCTATGGGCCTTTTCCCAGGGAATTTTATTATCTACAACTTTTATTGCTATAGTATCGATAAAATTACTTAGCTTGATGAGGTCATTTACTCTTACTGATTTTTCTTTATCAACAAAAGGCCAGTCATTTTTTAAATACTGAATTCTGAATTTTGCAATTGTAGAATCAAGTTGTGTAAAGTGATAACTCTTTATTGCAATGCTGTCCTGCTGGTTAAATGTAAATTTACTTATGCTGCTCCTGGGAAGAACATTTGTTTCGTTTATCTTTTCGAAAAATACTTTACCAATCTTTTGGTATCCATTTAAAGTGGGATGGAGATGATCAGTCATTAAATTATTGCCAACAATACCGTTGGGACTAACTGAATCAAAAAAATTATCTATATCAGCTATTGGATAATTAAATTGTTTTGCTAACTGTTTAATTGTTTCATTTATTTTTTCCGGTGCACGGAATCTCAGAGCGTCCAGGTCTTTTGCCTGCCGGAACAACTTATTGGCGTAGCTGTAATTTTTCTTCTGCAACTCAGTTATTGCTTCATTGTAAATATCAGCTGCGGATTTACTGTTGTTCTCTTTAATTGAAATGAACGGCGGCTGATCTTTCAGGTTGTAAGTCAACGTTCC
>CAZIDB010000190.1:7837-9271 GCA_964537965.1 uncultured Melioribacter sp.
CCAACACCAAGCGCACCATAATATTCATTGTGCCCTGTATAGATTAAAACCAGGTCGGGCTCTTTTTCAATTATACCCGGAAGCATATCCATTAATGCGTAAGAGTTAATTGCAGTCATACCAAGGTTTATTATTTCGATGTTTGTCTCAGGATATATGAGTTCTAATCTTTTCTTCAGGTAAACTCCGAATGAACCGTTCGGCATAAACGGATAACCGGCAGCGCTACTTTCACCTAAAATAAAAACGCGGAATGTGTTTCGCTTTTTAACCTTGTCAAAAACATTTTGATTTGAATAAGGAATTCCTTCGGTGGTAAAAAAATACCGGTATGCTAAATCTGGATTAAGAATTATTTTATTATCGGTAACTTCAATCCATTGCTCATAAGATTTTCCATAATCAAAGAAACGGAGAGAAACCTCCAACAAGATTAAAAACAAAATCGGTATTACAATCAAAATTATGTAAAACCATTTACGGGGTTTTCTATTATTAGTATCGATAACAGTTTTTGTTTTATCATCAATACTTTTAGTCGGAGTTTTTTTTAAGCTTTTTTTACTCACGGTATTATATTCTTTAATCGATTAGTAATTTTACCTTAGTCATTTCAGTTTAATTTTCACGAAAATTATCAAAGGCATTTGCAGGCAAAAATTACACTAAAAATCTGAAATTATCTATTTTACTTTACAGGGACAATTAGTAATTTTACCCTAAAAAAAGCTATAACCTAAGCCATTCATTTAGCTTTGTATTAATTTCTATTGAAAGGAGGTAGTATGAAATATCCTCTACGATATTTTATAATGTTTGTTTTTGCTTTCCTCTGTTCTAATGATTCTTTCGCTTTTATGCTTGGTACTACGGGTAAAATTGCAGGAAGAATTACCGACATGGCAACAGGAGAAGGACTTCCGTTTGTTAACGTAGTTATCGAAGGGACTTCCCTTGGTGCTGCGTCTGATGTTGATGGCTACTATTCTGTTATCAATATCCCACCCGGAGTTTACTCAGTTAAAGCTACCGCAATTGGTTACAACGTTGTAACTACACAAAACGTTAAAGTTTCTATAGACCTAACAACTACATTAAACGTCGAGATGTCTGAGACGAGCATCGAAGTACAAACAAACGTTGTAATAGTTGCACAGCGTCCTTTGGTCCAAAAGGATTTAACTGCTTCTACATCAATTGTAGGCGACGAACTTATTAAAGAACTTCCGGTTACGGAAGTTAGCGACGTGCTGCAGTTACAGGCGGGCATTGTTAACAGCGGCGGTGGCTTGCATTTAAGAGGCGGTCGTAGCGGACAAATTGCCTTCCAGATTGACGGTGTTACCGTAACAGATGCTTATGACGGAAGCAATGTTATTGATGTATCTACAAACTCCATCCAGGAACTACAGGTTGTGAGCGGCGCTTTCAATG
>CAZIDB010000191.1:0-5507 GCA_964537965.1 uncultured Melioribacter sp.
TTCAGGTTTAACTGCCTCTGGTAGTCATTCATCCATTCAGTCTTCGTTCTCCGTTCATCGTTCTTCGCTCTTCACTGGATTAATTGTTTTTTACCGCTGTGAAGTATTGACAAGAAAAAATAATTAGTTTATTATTGCAAAAGATTTTTAACACAATAATCTTTGCGGGGGCAAAGTGCTTTTAAGGTTTCCAAATATTCTCCCTACTTATTACTCGCACATACGAAGTTATTATAACTATATAAAATCTGTCAGGATCAGAATAAAAGAATTGACAGGATTGATGGTGTTGATGTAGTTAAATTAAAAATACCTGGTAACATGAGTCCCATAGATTCTCTTTTATAGATGGAACGATATCAAGCCAAAAAATGGAAAAACAATTAAATAATAAAATAAACGCTGGTAGATAAACAGCTAAGAACAAATTATCTATTGGCGGGTTACCCGGCAAAGAAGGGATTAAATAATAGTTATATTGCATAAAGTATGGAAAATATAGCCTTAAGAAAATCAACAATTGAAAAAGTAAGAAATCCTGAATCTATTACAGATGGGAATATTGATAACTATACTGGTAGAACAGGATTCTCATCTTTTCATTGGCCTGGTTATTTAACATTAGATTTAGAGAAAAGCTATGAAATAAAAACTATTAGATTTTTATTATGGGATGGATTAGGAAAAGTAGGGACTGTAAAAGCTACTCGTTTATATAAATATAGATTATTACTTTCTGAAGATTTAGTTAACTGGAAAGTAATATATGATACAGCTTCAGAAGGATTTACTGGATGGCAATGTTTTGAGTTTATAGATTCTGTTCCTGCTAGATATGTAAGAATTCACGGACTTTGGAATTCCAATAATGAAGATTTTCATATTATTCAAATTGAGGCATATGAAGATTTGCCTAAACCGTATGAAAAAGAATATGCTTTATTAAAAAAAATCGACCCTAATAAAAATTACATTGAAAATAATGATGGATTATCCATTTCAGAACAAATAAATAATATTATAAATGGAATTGAAAATCTTATTAATCCAAATAATATTTTAAATCCAATTCCGTTTAATCAATTAACCAAGATTTTAAGAACAAAGGTAGATGATATATCCAACATAGAAAAAAATGCTGCCAGCATAAGAAGAGAGATTCTTCAACCTGTTCAAAAGGAACTAGAAATATCATCAAAATTTGGTAGGTTTTCTATTTATGGATTCTGGGTTGGTATTATTGGGGGGATATTAGCGATTATTTCAATAATTATATCGTTGTTTCATTAAATGCAATATAACAAGCGGTTTAAACTGACTGCTTCTTACGCATTCGGCTTTTTTAGAAGTATTAATATTGGTCTGGAAGATTCGGCAGTCTTGTTCAAGGTAGTTCTAATAGAAAGGTTTTTAATAATTATTGGCATTTGTGTTCAAAGCTGCATTGCAGTGTTGGGCAGCAGCTTAAACGCCACGGTGTTAGGTGCTTAAAGAGTTGCAATGAATAAAATTGGTCAAATAAGAATACGAATCTCTGAAATATTGAACGAACTATTTGGAGATTATGAAAATGAAATAATTTTTCGACCTGAAAATACTATTAAAAGTAGTGGGGGTACAGAAAAATCATCAAAATGCAGTCGGAACAATTCTGTTAATTGGATTGCAAGATGCAATGGGAAATTATTCATTGTTGTGCATTGTATTGGCATGACTATGACGGAGTTTATTAAAGAATATAATAATAAGAATATCCTAATATTTAAAACTCAGCGTGAAATTGGTATAGAATATTCCTTATATATAAACTGTCCTACTTGGAAAACTTCTGGTTATTTATTAAATGTGGATTTGGAGAATAATATTTTGAAGTTAAAAATAAATGATATAATCGACCCAGTTGAATTACCAATAACTAAAAATACACCGCGTTGGTTATTTGAGGAAGGGAATAAGTTTGAATTTACTTGCAAAATATATCCATTCTGGAGAATGAATAATCTACATCTAATTCAAAATTCTGATTTATCAAAAGTATGGAAAACATTTAAACTAAAGCAGTATTTATCTGATTATGAATATTAGCTTTATTCAAAAGAATAATAAAACAAGTAGGTACAAAAAAGCAAAGTTAAAAAATAATTCGCACCTAACCCGCACCGCTTCTAAACCCACCTAACTGCAGGCAGGCTTAATCATCCCGCGGCTCAACAACAAACAGTAAAATAAATTAAACGATTTTCTTTTTACTGTTGATAATTATTGCTTTATTACTTAAATCATTCTCTGAAAAACAAATTCTTATGTTTATGAAATTCAGCATCAGAATAATTCTTACTCTTTACCTTGTAACACTGCAAAATATATTTGCGGGGCTAACCACTATGGATAGTGAAAGAATTTCTATCGATACATTGAAGAAACATCTTATGATTTTATCGGACGATTCATTAAAAGGAAGAGAAACAGGTTCGGAAGGCAGCTTATCCGCAGCAAAATACATTGCAGGCAAACTTGCAGAGTATAATTTAAAACCAGTCGGTTCGGATAATTCTTTCTTCCAGCAAATTCAATTTCGTGGCGTAACTGTAAAACCTGAATCAAAATTTTCAATTGTTAATCCGAGAGCCTCTGAAGAATTCAAATTAGAAAAAGATTTTCTTGTTTACTCATCTGCGGTTGATCCGTATTTTCCAACGCAGCTTCCGATGGTATTTGCCGGTTACGGAATTATTGCTCCCGAATATGATTATAATGATTATCAGTCCGTAAATGTTGAAGACAAAATTGTTATCCTGTTATTAGGTGAACCCAACTCCGATGACCCGGATTACTTTGAAGGAACGAATGCAACGCTTTTTAGCTCAATTGAAACGAAGCAAAGGATAGCGCTTTCCCACGGGGCAAAAGGAATTATATTTATTCCCGATCCGCAGGATACTGAGGATAAAAAATGGGATTACTATACCCGGCAATATTCCTTTGAGGAAGTTTATCTTGCTTATTCGCGAAGTGAGATATTTTCTATTCTTCTTAATCCGGCAAAAGCAGAGAAACTTTTTGGGGGAAGTTCAGTTTCTTACATGGATATTTTAGATATGGAAAAAGCAAATTCAATGAAAAGTTTTCAGCTTGCAAATAGTGTTTTGTTTGATATAAAAGTAAATACAAGAAATTTTATTTCACCAAATGTTGTAGCTTTAAAGGAAGGTTCAGATCCCGGATTAAAAAACTCTTACATAATTCTTTCTGCACATTATGATCATCTTGGAATAGGCAAACCGGTAAAAGGAGATTCAATTTTTAACGGATTTATAGATAACGCTTCGGGGGTAAGCGCATTACTGGAATTTTCAAGATGTCTTTCTCAGGTTGAAACTAAGCGCTCCATAATTTTCATCTTTACTACCGCAGAAGAAAAAGGCCTGCTCGGTTCTTCTTATTATTGTGATCATCCTGTTTTTCCTTTATACAAAACAATTGCCAATGTAAATATTGATGGGCTTGCTTTTCTAAATGATTTTAAGAGCGTGATTCCGGTTGGCGGCGAATTCTCTACACTAAATGAAATGTTAAACCCGGTTCTTAACTCTCTTAGTATTTCCAAATCAGACGTATACGATATTGTTAACAGGCAGGAATCATTCGCAAATTCAGATCAATTTAGTTTTGCTAAAGCAGGAATTCCATCTTTACTTATAACGGAAGACATTGAAACCGAAGCCGCATCATTAAAAATGATAAACTGGATGGAAAATTTTTATCATTCACCGTTTGACGATAAGAATCAGTTCATAAATTATGATGCGATGCAGAAACACCTTGAAATTATTTTTTCTTTCTGTACATTTCTTGCAAACAATGAAGAAGAGCCGGAGTGGAAAGAAGCAACATCATTTATAAGCATTCAATTAAGAAACAGGGCGGAGAAGAAATAAATAGTGAAATCATTTCTGTACTTAATAGTATTCCTCTTTATTTTGTTTAATGGCTGCTTTGTTAAGCCTTCTGCAACAATAATTAGAATTAAAGGTTCGGATACAATGCTTGTACTTAATCAGCTTTGGGCAGAAGAGTACATGAAAACTCATTCCAATGTTTCAATATATTTTTCCGGAGGCGGAAGTGAAGAAGGGATTAAAGCTTTAATAAACGGAGAAGCTGATATTGCGGCTGCTTCAAGAACTATTGAGCCGGTTGAAGTAAAAGAAATGGCAAAAAAGCATGCAACAGTTGGAATGTCTTTTACTGTTGGTAAAGACGCATTAAGCATTTATATGAACCTTGATAATCCTATAAATGATTTAACGCTTGCAGAAGTAAAAAATATATTTACAGGAAAAATTACAAACTGGAAAGATGTTGGTGGTGATGATGAAAATATAGAATTGGTCTCGAGACCGCCAAACTCGGGCACTTACTATTATTTTAAAGAACATATTTTAGACGGGGCAGACTATTCAGCAAACGTAAAAGTTTTTACTACTACAGAAGCAATTGTTAAAGAGGTAATGAAGAAAAAAAATGCAATTGGTTTTGGCGGAGTTGCTTACAGTAATGCTGTTGTCAATTGTTCAATAAACGGAATCATCCCTACAATTGAAAACGTTCAGAATAACACCTACCCAATCGTCCGCTATCTTTTACTTTACACGGTTGATATGCCCGATGGAGAACTTAAAAATTATCTTGATTGGATTGTTAGTCCTGCAGGGCAGCAGATAGTAAAGAAAGCCGGCTATATTCCTTTATGGTAAAAAATAAGGCTGCCAGTAGAAGCAGCCTTATACACAAGGAGCGAACAGAGAGAAGAGTTTATTTGAGGAAAGTCATTTTATTTGTAAGGGTTACAGATTCAGTTTCTAACCTGTACAAATAAATTCCGCTGCTAAGGTTTGAACCGTCAAATGAAGCCTTATAGTAACCCGCATTTTTGTATCCGTTAATCAGTGTTGCAACCTGTTGTCCAAGCAGGTTATAAACAATCAGTTTAACATTACCTGCTTTTGGAATTGCGAAACTAATTGTAGTAGAAGGATTAAACGGATTAGGATAGTTTTGGCTTAATTCGAATTTTGAAGGAAGATTATCGTCTGATTTCTTAACATCAACAGTTGACGGAATATTTATGTTGCTTGTCCAGTTTAACGTCCAGTTGATTTTTCCGAAAGCGCCCACATAGTTTGCATCAACATCAAAAAATCCGTCTGACGGAGGAGTTCCGGCATTTGTATAAACAGGTGAAGACGCCGCAGGAAATGGGTTGACGGCTGAAAGATTGAAAGCATCCATCAATTCAACTTCTGCGGTAGAAGATAAAATTCTTCCGGTGTTAATAGCGGTCAGCCAGTTAGTAATGTCAAAAAATCCGTTCGATTTTGTCGTATCGAGGTTCTTATCGCAGCCTGCAAAAATACTGTTTTTAACAAACATCAGCCCTGCCTGGGCATCTGCATTTGTAACAGAACCATCAATTAATAAACCGGTTGGGTAACCCATAATCAATG
>CAZIDB010000191.1:5607-9237 GCA_964537965.1 uncultured Melioribacter sp.
TCGTTATCGGATTCGAATCCGTTTGAACCGGAAACATCTGCAATCTCAGGATCTCTTACGCCAAGAAGGAATTGAAGTTTACCCTGGTAACCAAAGTCAGTATCAAAATCATCATCCCAGCCACGGTAAGCAATTAAATGTTTACAGTTAACTGTGCCGCCAAACCATTCATAAGAATCATCACCAGAATAGTTAACCTGAACGTAATCTATTTCAGTTCCGCTTCCGACACCACCAAAAGTTAAACCATTAATTTCATTGTTTGGCGAGAACGCAACACCGGGATATTCAATGCGTACATATTTCATAACGCCACTGTTATCATTAGGATCAGTACCGCCGTAAGTATCGCCAGGACCCTCGATAGAAGCAGTACCACCGGGAACGTTGATAGGAGCATTACCAAGAAGAATGATTCCGCCCCAGTCGCCGTAAGTTGGAGTTTGTCCAGAACCAGACTTTGTAAATTCACTTGTAAAAATAATAGGATTATCTGCAGTACCTTCAGCTTTAATTTTACCGCCGGGTTGAACAATTAAAGAACCAATAGATGAATTTTCACCATAAACAGTAACACCCGGATCAATAGTTAAAGTAGCTCCGGATTTAACTCTTACGAAACCTTTAAGAGTATAATCTTTATCAGCTGTTAAATGCAGGTCGCTTGAAATGTCACCTGCAAGCACATCCTGAGCTTTTTCGGGAACAGTTAAGTAGAAAGAGCTCCAGCCTGCTGTCCAGTCGGTATAACCGAAGGCACCAATGTAATTGGCGGTTCTGTCAAAGAATTTATCAGATTCTGAGGGAGGAGTAGAACCGCCAGTTAATAGAGGAGAACCGCTTGTTGGCATCGGATTAGGATTGCCCAAATTAAATGCATCTGCAAGAAGTAATTCATCATTGGCTGAAAAAATTCTTCCGCTGTTATTTATAAACCAACTGCTAATATCAAATGAACCATCTGATTTTACAGTGTCAAGATTTTTTGAACATCCTGAAATGATGCTGTTCTTTAAGTACATGTTTCCTGCAATAGCATCGCTTATGGTTTGTGAGCCGTCAATAAGTAAACCAGTCGGGTAACCCATAATGAGAGCATTATTAATTTTATTTTGTGAAGATCTTCTTAAGTGCATTCCTCTTTTAAAGTTTGAATTGATAGCCGATGAAGATGTAGCTTTAGGACCAACAAGAGTAACATTCCACCATGTTGGTGAAGTGCGTGGTTCGTTAGTTGAGCCCGAGCCGTCGTTATCGGATTCGAATCCGTTTGAACCGGAAACATCTGCAATCTCAGGATCTCTTACGCCAAGAAGGAACTGAAGTTTACCCTGGTAACCAAAGTCGGTATCAAAATCATCATCCCAGCCACGGTAAGCGATTAAATGTTTACAGTTAACTGTGCCGCCAAACCATTCATAAGAATCATCACCGGAGTAGCTGACCTGGATATAATCAATAGTTGTTCCTCTTCCCACACCACCGAAAGTTAAACCATTAATTTCATTGTTAGCAGAGAAAGCAATTCCCGGATACTCGATACGCACATATTTCATAACACCGCTGTTATCATTAGGATCAGTACCGCCGTAAGTATCGCCGGGACCTTCGATAGAAGCAGTACCACCGGGAACGTTGATAGGAGCATTACCAAGAAGAATGATTCCGCCCCAGTCGCCATAAGTTGGAGTTTGTGTTGAACCGTCTTTGTTAAATTCACTTGTAAAAACTATTGGGTTCGAAGCTGTACCTTCAGCTTTAATTTTTCCGCCGGGTTGTATTATAAGCGTACCCTGGGAAACATTTTCTCCATAAATAATTGTACCGGGTTCAATTGTTAAAGTTGCTCCGGATTTTACTCTTACAAAACCTTTAAGTAAGTAAGTGTTTGCCGATGTTAATGTTATATCAGAAGTAATATCACCTTCAACAGATATCTGAGCTTTTAATAACATCGTAATACTAAAGAACCATAGAAAAACCAATAAGAGTTTTTTCATAAATGCGTCGCCTCCATTTAATTTATAATGTATAAGAAATTCCTAAAGAAAAGTTTTTGCCCTTTTTATATCTTGCTTCAACGGTATCTTTGCCGGGACGTTTCTGTATAAACACAACATCCTGAGCAAGAATATCTTTGGCAGAAAAGTTTATTGTTAACTCGGAAATAATTTTTTGTGAGAGAGAAAAATCTACCTGGTCACGCGCTCTTTCAATAATATCTCCAACGTTTATAAAACCGACCTGTGAAATTCTGTCGCCCACTTTGTTGTAAACCACATTTCCAGAAAAACCCAGACCCGGATTTTCATAGTATAGTCCGTAATTCATTATGTATTCCGCCTGTCCCTGCATCGGCCGGTCAGTCTTTTGGAATCCGATTGCTGCGGAATCTGAAATGGAAACTTTGGATTTAATAAGACTGAGATTGCCGACAAATGATAGTCCCGACAGAAGATCAGAGATAAAACCGAAGTTCTTTCTGATTTCAAATTCAACACCGTAGCTTCTTGCTTTAGAAACGTTAGCATAAGAGCGATAAGCTTCAAAACCTGATGTTGCAATGAATACCTGCTCAATCGGGTCTTTAAATTCTTTATTGAATAAACTTACCGCATACAATTCACCAAGATCAGGATAATATTCAAAACGCAAATCATAATTATCAATTAAAGTTCTTTTAAGATCAGGATTTCCGATAACAAGTTCGCTAGTAAGAAAATCATAATAACTGTAAGGAGCTAACTCCCTGAATTCCGGTCTTGCTAAAGTTTTACTGTATGCAGCACGTAAATTTATTCTATCATTCAGCAGGTAAGTAATATTTATTGCTGGTAGTATGTCTTTATATTTAGGTGAAAGTGAAATCTCTTCGTTGGTTTCAGATTTGGAATAAAGTTTCTGGTTTGAATATTCATATCGTAATCCACCAACAAGTTTTAGTGATTCAAACATCATAGCATCAAACATAAAATAGCTGCCAAGCACTGATGAATTAGAAGTGTAGCTGTCTGAAGGCTTTGTTATCTCAACTACCTGTATAAATTTAGAGTTAAAATTATCCGGTTGGAAAATACGGTCGATTGAGAGCATCATAATACTGTCCTCGGCAATAAAATTTCCACCCGGCATATTTCTAAAGCCAAAGATTCTTGCATCAAAATCTCTTTCTTTCTTATCAAGCATAAATCCCAGCTTGAATGAAGGAAGATTCTTTTCTGCAAATGGTTTAACTTTAAAGTCAATGTTTCCGCTATATATCTTGTCGTTCAGCTCGCTGTAAAAACGCGTAGTCCAGGATTGGTCTAACAGGAATCTCAACGGATCTTCAGGTGAGGAAATATCCCTTGCATAAACGTACTGTCTTGCGTCCGGTTCGTTTCTTTTTGAATTACTGAAACTTGCATTCCAGTTGATTGAGCTGTTTTTAAAGCCCGGTATTACGTGTTCGCCAAGCAATTGGGTTGAAAACAAAGTGCGGGATATAAATCTTAATGCGGTGGTTTCCCGGTACTGTGAAGTATATTCATAATCACCGGCGTTAATAAGAACATCGTTATCAGAAGACTGGTTGAATAAATTTTTCCAGCTTATTTTATTAAAACCGAATTTATAACTTGTATTTAATAA
>CAZIDB010000192.1:0-9189 GCA_964537965.1 uncultured Melioribacter sp.
TGAACAAACAGGTAATCCAAATTTTATTGTTGTACATTGATTAAAAGGATTCGGGTAGTTCTTATAAAGTTCAAAGTCTTTTGGAATCAGGTGAGCTATATTTCCTTCAACAGGAGTTAATGAAGGAGAAATTGCAACAGCAGTTAACCCTGAAATATCTGATGTATAAACTGTTGTCCCTATTCCGGTTGTTGTATCAATTTTAATGAGGTAGTTTTTTTGTGAACCCGTGCCTTTTAATCCATATAAATTTCCATTAGCACTGAATGCTATTGATGGAGTTATATTCCCGTCACCAGTTCTTCCTACTAATGTAGCTTGACCATTTGTAATGTTAATTTTATAGATAGCATCCTTATCTCCGTTGGTTGGCCTTACAGATGCCCATAATGAATCATCATTTGGATTAAATGCTAATCCTGAATAGACCAAGCCGGGGATTTTTCCAATCAGTAATGTATCACCCGTCTCTGGATTTATTTTAAATAGTTCACCTGATAAAGTTCCTCCAAACATTTCACCGGTTTTGTTGAAAGCGAAAGCACGAAGATTGAATATAGGTATGTAAGATATATGTAAAAAGTCAGCAGTTGAGCAGGATAATTTTACTAATTCATTAACAGTGCCGGAAAGATGAAGCGCATACAATTCATTTGTAAGAGGATTAACTCCAAAGTTACGCAGACCTGTAAATTCTATATTGCCTATTGCCGTTATCGAAGATCCAGTTAAATCCGATGAATATAATGTAGAAGAACCGAGATACATTTTACCAGGCTGGGGGGCTTCAATAACTACAGCTTTGCCACTGACTGAAATTATTGAATGAGGAGAATTGATTGCGTCACTTTCAATAATAATTGAATCTTTAACATCGCCAGCTTCAGTAGGAGAAAAAGTCAATTTCATTTCATAACTGTTAAGGTCATTTAATGTTAAGGGCAATGAAACAGGATTTATCCAGAAAAAATTTTTATTAGGAAATTGAATCTTTGAAACAACCAGATTTTTGTTACTTATGTTGGAAATTACAATAGATAGCGTATCGCTGCTATGACCCAATAATATTTTGTTAAAATCTATTTTGTTTGATGAAAGATTGATACATCTATAATCAAGCGTTACCCATTTAAAGACTTCACTATGTTTATTATCCGCTAACCATCCAACTTTATCAGAATAAAACCTTGGTATTCCAGGTCCTTTTAAGGTATAATCTATTCCTGTCCAACTTTTACCTCCATCTACTGTAATGGCAGTAGCCCAATCTGTATCAGGCTGCCAGGAGAAATACCCGCTTCCTATATATACACCGGGCTTATCAGGTACTGATCCTATTCTACCAATACTAAGCCATTCGGGAAGTGTCAAAGCAGTCCAATTAGAACCACCATCGGTTGTTTTGAATATCTTTTTGAAATCAGTGCAGGCGAGACCAACATTTTCATTTTCAAATGCAGCAGCAGTTGTCATGTTTGTATTGAATGATGGCAGTTGAGATACGGACCAGGTCTTACCTTTATCGGTTGTTCTAAATAATCTACCCTTGCCACCGGTACCAAACCATAAACAATCATTAAAAGCACAATAAGAACTTACAAATCCATATTCGTCTGTCAATGGAGTTGGTATGTTGGATGATGGTACCCTAATCCAGCTTTCTCCTCCATTATTTGTTGTGTAAATTTCAAAGTAACCATTGTTCGGATCACCAACGCAAACACCATCACTTGCGTTAAAAAAATGAATAAAGTTTGGCCATCCGCCTGTTACATTAAAAGCAGACATATCTTTGCCCCAGGTTACACCTCCGTCTTTAGTTTTAAAGATACCTCCGGTATTTACTCCACTATTATCATATCCAACTACAAAAGCAGTAAATGCATCTACTGCTGAAATCGAAGCAATTCCATAATTTGTTGGCATTATGTCAATAGTATCGCAAGTCCAGTTTATACCGCCATCTGTAGTTCGAATGAAACCATGATACTTATTAAAGGTCCCTGGTTTAATTCCAAATCCCCAGGCAATATTTTCATCAACCGGATCAATATCGATAGTAACACAACCTTGAGGTAAATTTGTTGTTTGTTGAATCCAGTTTGGAGTTTGACAAAAAGTTATAATTATAAAAACGAAGTTCAGATAAATAGAAGTAAATAAGGTTTTCATTTTCTTTCCATCATAATTTTGAAAAGAGAAAAACAATATCAATGCCGGTTTAGACTGATGGAATTAGATCCCCGAAAACTTGGTTTTTGGAAAATATCAGGGATAATGAATTCAATTTATTTTAAAATATATTGGTAAATTCTTCGCAGGTTTCTGCGAACGGAGGAAAGCATAATTAAGAAAGCAGACTAAGTATTGGGATTTATGATTTTCAACTTTTCCATTTTATATCTTAAAGTCTGTTCCGGAATTTTAAGCGATTGAGCAGCTTTGCTTTGATTCCAATTATTAGTAACTAAAGCTTGTCTTATAAGCTGCTCCTCATAATCTGAGAGCCTTTCATTTAGAGAGAAGTTAGAATCCGACACAACCGGAATATTTTTAATTTTATTCCATTCCTTCCTGAATTCAACAGGTAAGAATTTTGAATCGATCACTTTACTGTTTTCATCGGTCAAAGTAACCATTCTTTCAACAAAGTTTTCAAATTCTCTAACATTACCGGGCCAGTTTCTATTGTTAATAAATTCCATTATTTCCTGATCAAAGATTTCCGACTTTTTATTCTGTTGTGTTGTAAATTTTTTAATAAACAATTGCGCAAGTAAATGAATATCATCACGCCGGTTA
Source organism: uncultured Melioribacter sp. (assembly GCA_964537965.1). Taxonomy (GTDB): domain Bacteria; phylum Bacteroidota; class Ignavibacteria; order Ignavibacteriales; family SURF-24; genus SURF-24. The sequence goes on from CAZIDB010000192.1 coordinate 2,803, forward strand.
TTTAGTGATGGAATTTGAATAGGATAAACATTTAACCTGTAAAATAATTCCTCCCTGAATTTTTTTTCTTTAACCATTTTTATTAATGGAACAGAAGAAGCCGCAATTATTCTTACATCAACTTTCTTAATTTCATTAGAACCAAGCGGGCGGAACTCATTTTCCTGAACAAGCCGAAGCAATTTACTTTGCAGTTCAAGCGGAAGATTACAAATTTCATCGATGAAAATCGATCCGCCGTTAGCTTCTTCTATAAAACCTTTTCGATCTTTTATTGCTCCGGTGTAGGCGCCTTTTATATGCCCGAAAAGTTCACTTTCAATAAGATTGGCAGGAACTGCACCGCAATCTATTACAACAAACTTTTGATTGCTTCTATCACTGGAGAAATGAATTGCTTTTGCAGCAAGCTCCTTTCCTGTACCGGTTTCTCCTTCAAGTAAAACTCTTACATTACATTTTGCAACCGATTCAATTGCACGAAGAAGCTCAATAAATTTCCGGCTTTTACCATAAAGTCCAAAATCCGAATACTTTTTGATCAATTCATTATCGGGAACAGGACTATTAAAATACTCCTGGATTTTTTGAGCTTTATTTAAATGCGGAGAGACTATTTGTATAAACTTTTCAGCAAATAACGAATCCTGAATGTCAAAGTTGTTATTTATTGTTTTTCTTAATAGAAGTAAGGTTCCAATTATATTTCCACCTGCTTTTATTGGAATACACAGTGCAGAAATAGGAAAGAGTTCTTCGAACAGTTCCTTTTTAAATCGGTTATCTGATTTAACATCATCGCTGATAAATATTTCCTGATTCTTTATTACCCATCCCGAAATGTTTGTGTGAACAAAGTGAAGCTGTTTCAGTTCTTTATTCTTTTCCTCTTTTATCACTGTCTTAATTGTCTGATGGGTAATTGGATTTAGCATCATTATTAAAGCAACGTCTGCTTCAAGAAAATCAATTGCTTTCTGTGTAACTAATCTAAGCATCTCATCAAAATCATTCTGGTTATTTAGTAATGACGCAAACTCAAACAATAAATCAACCTGAGTGAAATATTTTGTATCGTCTTTTACTGTTTCCATATAACTATAAATTATTTATTTAATGACATATGAATTTGATTTCAATTCGATGAGGCTGTTTTTAGCATCAATTATTTCTGGATAGTTTATATCAGCCTTGTTAAGTAATTCAAGATATTTCTCAAAAGATTTTATTGCTTTCTCTTTTTGGTTTACCTTAACATATAATTTAGCAAGGCGATAATGAAATATCGGTGGTGTAAGTCTACGGGTAATTTGTCCGGGATTAAACTCTGTAAGTTTTTCATATTCTTTTATTGCCGAGCTGTAATTCCCATCTTTCAATAAAATACGAGCAATAATATCCGCTCCCGGAACAAGATTATAATTAAGGAGATTTATTGCGAATCTTGCTGTCAGTTCACCTGGATTAAACATTAAAATATTATTTGCAGAATTGTAAATTTGAATCGCTTTATCAGGAGAGTCTTGTACAATGAGTATTTCTGTTTTCAATTTGGCAAACCAGAAATCTACATTTGTTTTAGTTCCATTTGATTTTAATTTCTTAAGAAACTCATCGAGGAAATTAAGACATTCCTGAGCTTTAAAAATATTATTTTCTTTTACCAACAATGTTCCCAATAAATAGTAATAACCCGGATCCTTTACTTTTGAATTTTTAAAAGCTTCTTCAAAAGACTTATGACTTTGAATTAAATCAGCGTTATCAAGTGCGATTAAACCTTTCAATATGTTTGCATATTTTATCAGATATTGTTTCTTCTCTCGTGCACCGGCACTTAGTATCTGTTTAATATCAGAATTTGATGAATGTATTTCGCCAACTAGATATTTTATAAAAGCACGGAATAGTAAATGAATTGGATCTCTATCTACTCTAAAACCATTTGTTAATTCAATAATTGCAGATTGATAATCCTGCTTAAGAGCTAAAGCGTAAGCAATTTTAAGTCTATTATTCCATTCTGGATGTAACTTATTTAACTTAGTATAGACTGTTATTGCTGAATCAGGATTTCCTAATCTGAGAAAGATATCACCTTTTACATCCAACGTATTAGCATCATTGGGACGAAGATGAGAATATAAATTAGAATATTTAAGCGCATTTTGAAGATCAGCAAGCTCTGAATAAACATAAGTCAGATACATTACACTTCGCGCATCGGATGGATCAAGTGAAATTATTTTTTTTAATATCTTAACACGTTCTTCATTTTGCCCGCTGTTAAAATAATAGTTGTCCATAAGCCTCATGAACTCAAGGTCTCTTGGAAATCTATTAACAGCTTCCAATAACATTTGCTTTAAATTGTTCATGTCCCTTTCAAAAACTAGAGCATAATCTGCATCAATAAGACGTCTCTCTTTTTCAGGTGATTTCCAGGCAATCTTTCTTGCTTTTTGAATTGCGATTTTCATCGAATCAAATTTTCCTTCCTGTGAAAATGCTCTTGCAAGCATCAGGTAAGCAATTGCAAATGAAGAATCAAGTTTAATAGCTTTATTTAGAAAACTAACTGCTGGTCCGTTGTAATAATATGTATACTCCTTTCCTTTCAAATAAAATTCGTACGCAGAAAACGATTTTGTCGTAATCGTTTCAATTGATCGTTCTGTTTCTTCATATTTATTCTTTTCCATTCCAAGGTCAAGAGCAATTTTTTTGCTGATATCATTAATCTGAGATTTTAATATACTTTCCAACCCTTTTCCTTTAGAACCAAAGCTTGAAATTAATTCCTTGGTTTTAACGTCATACATTTGAACATCGAGAATCAGATTTTCATCTATTTTTGAAAAGTTTCCTGTGACTAAAATTTCTGAGCTGTCTAGAAGTGCAAGTTCGAAACCTAGATTTTTATCTTTCAGGTCTATATTCTTTTGGCTGGCTTGTTCAGTTAAATTCTTAAATCTTTCCCAACTTGTTATATTGAAATAAGGTGATTGCTCAAGATTAGTAATAATTAAAGTAGGAATTGATTCAGCCAAAGAATTGTAGCTGGTATCTCCTGTTAGATTTGTAAATTTTGTTACCAGAATTGTCTTTGGTTTAGATTCTGCTCTAGCTTCGAAAGCTAAAGGGAAAATAAAAAAATAAATGAGTGAGATCATCACACAAACACCAAGTGATACTACAAATCCACGGATTAACTTTTCTTTTCTTTTTTTATTGTAGGCTTCAAATGCATAAGTCTTTGTAACGCTCTCTCTTTTATCCTTTATGATTAAAAGATCATGGACAACTTCTTCAATGTTGTTGTAACGATCTTCACATTTTTTTGAAAGCATTTTTTGAATTATCCGGAATTGGGCAGTTTCATTTTCACAATCCGGTATATTTAACGGAGTCGGATCTTTATTAAGGATTTCATAAATAAGTGATTGTTCATATTCTCCGCAAAATGGTAACTTGTCTGCAAGCATTTCGTATAGAACTATTCCTAATGACCAGATATCAGTACGGGCATCAACGGATTTTCCTAGAATTTGTTCTGGTGAAGTATAAGATAAGGTGCCCATCGTCATCCCGGATTTTGTCATCATGGATTGATCCGAAAGCTTCGCTAATCCAAAGTCTAAAATCTTAACAATATTTTCTTTGGTTATAAAGATGTTGGCTGGTTTAATATCCCGGTGAATTATGCCGTTCGAATGAACTGCTTTTAGTCCTTCCGCAACTTGTAAGATAATGTTAAGCGCATCTTCAACTTTAAGTGCGCTGTGTGAAATTTTATCTTTAAGAGTTTCACCTTCGTAATAATCCATCGCAATAAATAATTGGCCATCATCGGATTCATCAATTTCGTGTACATTGCAAATATTGTTATGTTGTAATGAGGAAGTAGCAATTGCCTCTTGCTTGAACCGGAGTTTAAAATCATCATCTGAGGAAAAATGGTAGGGGAGAAATTTAAGTGCGACATTACGATTAAGTTTTAAATCCTCCGCTTTATAGACCAATCCCATTCCGCCTTTACCAAGGGCACTAAGAATTTTGTAATGGGATATTGTCTTACCTACCAAGCAGAATCTCCACAGTTATTTGGCTGTTACAAAAATATTGTTTCTTTTTATAAATTCAAGATGTTTGGAAAGATTTTGCGTATTTATTTCTCTCTACGAATCTCAATTTTTCAGTAAGAATTTTAATGCTAATAATTCCACCTTATTTATTCAGATGGTTAGAAAACCTATTTCCAATTTGAGTCGACTTTAGTAATAGTTTTAAAAGATGATCGATTTTAATAGTGTATTTACTTCTATAAAAAATAGTATTATTTTGCTTTCGAAAACTGAAGGGGATACTGATGAAAGGTTTGAAAAGTGTTTTTCTGTTTTTATTTCTTATTACCGGGTTTGTTAATCCACAGCAGAAAAATATCCGGCAAATAAATAATCATCTGGATAAAGACAATCGTACATTAACAAGTGCAATCACCAAATCAGTTAAAGACAAACCCGAAAAAGTTTCTTCAATAAATGATACATTGAATTACAGGGATTGTACAGACCTGATATACAGTTTAATGTTAGGAGGTCAGGATGTTGTTTTACAATGGTTCCAGGCTCCTTTCGACTTGAAAATTAAAGCCTTTGGGATTAACTGCCGGGCAGATAGTAATGCTTCTGTTCAGGTTGGGCTTAGAAAAATAAACTTACCAGTTGATTCAATTTATAAATTACAAAATGAACAACTTGGTTATTATGTCGTTCAGGAAAACGGCAAATATTCATTCTCACCATTTGATGATAACCAGAGTGATACAATTAACTGGATCGGTAAAACTATAACAGGTGAACCATTTGGAGAAGATTTAATTTCTGATTACTGGCCGTTGGAAGTAAAAAAAGAAAACACTGATGAATACCAATGGCTGCCAATAAATTTAACAGGCTACGAGCTTGAGGTACATGCAGGAGATATAATTGCTGTAACAATTAAAAATAATTCTGCAATAGATGATTCGACAATTGTATACTCAAAGCTTGGATGTTCATTAAAAAATTATGGGTGGAAATATTATGCTAATGGTAGATACACTGCAAATGGAATAACTGATTCGGCAGGAATAGGCTGGTGGGCAAGACAATTTACTTTTGATGTAGCTTTAGCAGTGGAATTGCCTTGTGGAATACCGGATATTTTGATAAGTAATCTAAATGGGACACTATCTACCGAACCGCGAGAGGTAATTGCCCAGGTAAATGTTGGCTGCGGTTCTGACACTGTCACGAAGGTAATATTGCAATATAAATTAGATGATTCTAATGACTGGTTTGAAGTCCCGATGCAACATGATTCTGCCGAGATATGGAAAGGAATGATTCCTGGACAACCTGCTAATACTATCGTAACTTATCAGGTAACTGCAATTACCAGTGAAAATTACAGTCATACTTCTGCCTTCGAAGGCAGATATCTTATATTTTGTCCAACTCCGAATGTTAACACACTTCTTGTTTTTAACGGCTTCTACCGTTTCTCTTATGAAAAGGAATATCCGCAGGATTATTATTTTGGAATAAGTGATTTTGTTAATTATAATGTTCGGGATTTTAAGCACGATGTCTGGGGATACGAACAATTGACAGATGAGCTTGTGAATTACTATGATAACATAATTGAAATTACAACTCCTGAACCTGATGCCTATAATGATTCTGTAATTGTAAAATGGTTGGATGCTTCACCAAACCATAACTATTTTCTTGTCGGGCAGGAATGGCTTGGACACAGATATGATTACAGAGATTCATCTTTTCTTGCAGGTTCATTTGAATATGATCAGTTAGGAATAACTCATTCATATAATGATGTTAGTTATGCAAACACTACCGGGCAATTTTTACCAAGCAGATTGTATCCTGTTCAGGGTTCTTTGCTATGCAGTGATTTATTTGATCTGTATAATTTGCAAACACCAGGTGATTCTCTACAGTATCATCCTTATTATGAGTTGGGTACAGGTTACACCAATTGGATTGATGGATATAAAGTTGATACAAACAGGGTTGAAGTTGATATGTACGTTGAAACCCGCGGAATCGAAGGACAAGCACATGTGGAATTATTACCCTGCGCTTCTCACTTAACCTTACCTGCAGGTAATAAAATTGCTTTCTTTTCATTTGATCCTTTAGCTTTAAATTCAAATACTGATAAACCGAATTATTACTGGTATGGATTCAGCAAAGAATCACCACAGAATAAAGTGTTGGATTGGTTTAAAAAATTGACTTTTGTTGACGAAGAAATTGTTACTACTCCCCAATGGTTTGAGTTATATCAGAATTATCCAAATCCGTTTAATCCTGTAACAAAAAT
>CAZIDB010000193.1:0-9184 GCA_964537965.1 uncultured Melioribacter sp.
TTCTGATAATTTCTAAATCAGCTTCACTTTTTGTCTTAACTATATTACCGATTATGAATCCAAGATGATGTTTCCAAAGGTTGAATAAAACCGGGTTTTGTTCCTCCATAATGGATGAGTCGTTCACTTTTAAGTACTCTGCTCTTTAACAAATTTTACCGCAACTGCGTCTTTATCCGGTCTTACTCCCTTTCCCTTTTGAATAGCATAAACGTAGGTAAATTCCGCTCCCAAAAATAATACCTGGGATGAATAGAAAACCCACATCAGAAATACTGCAAGCGAACCGGCAGCGCCGTAAATTGAAGTGTAGCTTGTCTGACCAAGATACATTGTTATCAACTGCTTGCCCAGGATAAATAAAATTGTCGTTACGATTGAACCTATCCAGACATCTTTCCAGGCAAGATGAATATCCGGTAATATCTTATACAGCATTGCAAACAAAAGTGAAGTAATAACGAAAGAGAAGCTAAAGTTGACCGCACTTAAAATGAACGATAGTCTTTCGTCAATAAAATTATCTAATAGGGAAAGAACAGAACCGGTAACCAGGAAAAGTATAATGAAGAATCCAAAAATTATAATTAATGAAAATTGAATAAGTCTGTCTTTTATTATTCCAAGAATTCCGCGTCCTTTTCGTCTCCTTACTTTATAAATTGTATTAAGTGAATTTTGTAGCTGTTCAAGTAAAGCCGTAGCGCCTATTATTAAAGTGATGAAACTTATAATTGTTGCAATCAGTCCGGCATTGGATGCGTTAGCATTTTTAAAAGTATTTTGAATGAGATTTGCCGCGTCTTTACCTGCTAATTCCTTTATCTGAAGAAACACTTCACCGGATGCTTCATTCGGATTATAGAAAAATCCAATTACTGCAATTACAATTATCAGTATTGGTGTAATTGAAAAAATTGTATAGAATGATAATGCTGCCCCAAGCCTTGGTATGTCATCCTCACTCCAGCTATTCACAACATCTTTTATAAACTTCCATATTGAAAATAATTTCTCTTTCATTTCATTTACTATGATTTATTGCAAATTTCTTTTCTTCAGTTCATTAAGCGCAAATTGCTGCAAAGATTTCCCTTTGGGATAGTTCGGTGCAATCTCCAGACATTTACAAATAGACTCATATGCTTTTTTGAATTGGGCTTCTCTTCCATAAGCACCTGTCAGATAAAAATAAACTTCAGGATCATCGGCATACAATGCAAGGCTCTTTTCTAAGTAGTTTATTGCTTCTTTGTTTTTTTTGTTGAAAAAGTTTATAAGTCCAAGCCATTTGGCTGCAAATGGGTCAGGGAATTTTTCAAATCTTATTTTCAGATACGGGAAAGCATCATCATACAAACCGCGCTTAATAAGCTCATTTGTAAAAGAGTCGTACCGTTCAAGATTATTAGGAAAGACATCTAAGAGGATTTCCATTTCAAGTTTATACGCGTTGAAATTCTTTGTTAACATGTAATTAGCATAAGTTTGATGCCCGGTTCCCCAGCCGGTTCTTCCTGCTGCAATATTAAATGCAAGTGAGTCAGCATACGAATTTAATTTTGGCAAATACGGCACTCTTCCCTCCTTAACATACGGCCAGTCATTCTTCAGGAATCCAATTCTATGCTTAACTATTAAAGTATCTAAGCTTGAAAATTTAAATTTATCTTTTACTAAACTATCCTGGCTTTCATAAACAATATCCGATGGTTTAGTTTTCGGCAGGAAACGATTTTTCTGCATTACATCGTAATACTCTTTACCCATAAGCTTATAACCGCTAAGTGTCGGATGCAGATGGTCAGTCATAAGATCATCACCAATTATGCTGCTCCTGCTTTCTTTTGCAAACGCTGAATCAATTTCTGCAACAGGGAAATTAAATTCTTCTGCCAATTTTTTTATAACCGAATTAAATGCTTCTGGTGCACGGAATTTAAGCAGGTCTAAATCTTTTGCTAACCTGAAAAGAGAATCTGCCTCACGTATTTTTTCTTCACTTAGTTTCTTTTTAGCCTGGTTGAAAAAATTATTTGCGTCCGGAGATTCCTTTGTTTCTTCTGAGACAAACGGAGTTTGGTCTTTTAAATTAGAAACCAGCGTTGAAAGAATAACAGGGATTTTATTCTGCCTGGCAAGTTTAAGAATTTCCCTCATATTTTCTTCAAACTGCTCAATTCCTTTCCGGAATATTTCTGATTGATACCCAACCATCTGGCCCTGGGATAATCTTGCCATCATTGTGGAATTTGTTTTCTTAACATCATCACTTCCAAACCACCCGGATATTTTCCTGATTAAATTCCTTGTCAGTTCTGTTACTTTAAAATTATCTAACCACAAAGAGAACTTAACAAGCGAACGTGTACTTCCAAAGTTTACAGTTGATGCAACTCCAAGTGCACCATAATATTCATTATGACCGCCATAGATAATTATCAAGTCTGGTTTCTGTTCAATTATTCCGGGTAGAAGATCCAGCCAGGCGTAAGAGTTTATTGCGGTTATTCCGCAATTTATAACTTCAATTTTAGATTCCGGGTAAACTAATTTCAGCCTGTCATTAAGGTAATTTGAAAAGGAACCATTGGGAGTTGATGGAAATCCTGCAGCGCTGCTTTCACCAATTACAAAAACACGGAAAGCATTTTCCTTTTTTATCTTATCAAAGTTGGAACTAAGAACCGTAAGCGCTAATTCATTTGATCTGAAATATCGTTTTGCAATAAAACTGTTTAGAGTTAGCTGGTTATAACCTGCATCATTCCATTGATCTCTGTCCTCTCCATAATTAAACAGCCGAAGCGCTAACTCAAGAAATACTAATAAAACAACAGGAAGTAATAATGCTACAAGGTAAAACCATTTTGGAAATTTCTTATTCTCTTTCATTTTTTATGTTTTGTGATTTATTGTTTTACAGGTATAACTGAAGTAATTTTTATTCTAATAATCTCGGTTTACAACATTATTCATTTGCTATTTCATCGGGCAATGGTTTTAACGAAAAATGCAGAATCAAAAAACCTATAATTGCAGCTATTGCCGATGTGACTAAAATTGTCAACTTCGAAGACGAGATTAGAACTTCATCATTAAATGCAAGCAATGTTATGAATATTGACATAGTAAAACCAATACCTCCTAAAAATCCGGCGCCTATTATTTCTTTCATTCGTAAACTACCCGGTAATGAGCTAAGTCCTAAAGTAACTGCAATAAAACTAAACAATGTTATTCCAATTGGTTTCCCAATTAACAAACCAAGAAAAATTCCAAGGCTGTTAGCAGAAAACAAATTACTAATCAAATCGCTTTTAATAACAATTGCTGTATTAGCCAGTGCAAAAAGTGGCAGTATAAAAAACGCAACCGGCTTATGCAGAAAATGCAGTAACTTTTCTGACGGAGATTTTTCTCCTTTCCCCCGGAATGGTATTGCAAATGCAAGTAAAACTCCTGCTATTGTAGCGTGAACTCCTGAATGTAAGATGAAATACCACATTCCGAAACCACCAATGAGGTAAGGAATAAGAGAATAAACTTTAAGCCGGTTAAACACCAGCATAATGAAAAAAATGCCAAACGCAATTCCGAGATTAAATATTGATAAAGTATTTGTATAAAAAACGGCAATTACAATAATTGCTCCAAGATCATCAATTACAGCAAGGGCAGTTAAAAATATTTTTAATGATAGAGGTACTCTTTTGCCAAGCAGAGAGAGTATACCTAAAGCAAACGCAATATCTGTAGCCATCGGAATTCCTACTCCCGCCTGGGTTTTGCTGCCTGCATTAAGAGCTAGATGTATTCCTGCCGGCACAATTATTCCACCCACAGCAGCAATAACCGGAAGTACAGCATTTTTTATTTTCGAAAGCTCACCGATGTATAATTCTCTTTCAAGTTCAAGACCAATAAGAAGAAAGAACACCGCCATTAGTCCATCATTAATCCAATGTTCAAATGAACTGCCGGCAATTCCGAAATGCCAGATGCTGAAATATTCTTTTTGGATAAATGAGTTTGCAGCTAACAGGGATAATACAGTACAGAAAAGCAGTATGAGTCCACCTGATTTTTCACTGTCGATGAATTCATTAAAAAGTTTTGTCACTTTAGGCATCTCAATATTTCCTTTCTAAGTCTGCAATAATAATTCCTGTACAAAGATAATATTTATACTTAATACTTGTTACATGAATCTAATTCAACAAATAACACTAAATTTTCAAAGCATTATGCTTAGTTTAACTTACTTCTTAAAAACACTTTTATAAAAGTTTTATTTAAAGCATTCTTATAAAATTATAATTTGTTATTTTGTAACTGAAATTTTTATTCAATTAAAAATGACTATGAGAATATACACCAGCTTAATACTTGCAATAAAAAAGAAACTTTCAAAGAAACAATTCTTATTTGTTTCCTGCATTCTTGTCGGATTGATCTCAGGCATCTCTGCCATAATCTTAAAGACTGTCGTTTTTAAATTACATTATTTAGTTACGCTTACAAATACAGTTTACAGGCAAAACTACCTTTATATTTTATTCCCATTAGCAGGAATTCTGTTAACAATCTTTACCGTAAAATTCTTTTTAAAAGATAAATTTAAAAAAGGTTCCGGTCAGATATTATTTTCAATTGCTAAAAAATCAAGCATAGTTGATAAGCATACAACTTATACCCACTTATTAACAAGCGCCATTACTGTTGGGTTAGGAGGCTCTGCAGGACTTGAAGCACCAATAGTTGTAACAGGTGCTGCAATAGGTTCCAACTATGGTAGAATAAATCGTATGGATTACCGTGAAAGAACACTACTGTTAGCATGCGGCTCTGCTGCAGGAATAGCTGCGATTTTTAACGCGCCAATAGCAGGAATAATGTTCGCTGTTGAGATAATTCTGACCGAAGCAACTATAAGCGCATTCGTACCATTAATTATTTCTGCAGTGGTTGGCACGCTTTGCTCAAAAGTTGTGCTGAATGAAGGGATACTATTAGTTTTTACATTAAAGCAACCTTTCAATTATGTTAATATCCCATATTACATTTTACTTGGATTATTAGCAGGAATGATCTCGGTTTACTTTGCCAATGTAACTTTAAAAATCGAACACCTTTCCAAGCTCTTCAAAAACAGATTTGTTAAAGGTCTGGTCGGAGGATTGGTCTTAGGATTTTTGGTTTTTCTATTTCCGCCTTTATTCGGCGAAGGTTATTCAAGTATTCTTCCGTTAGCTAATTTGCAACCTAACAAGTTGCTTAATGATAGCTTGTTCTATTCTTTCAATAATAACGAATGGTTCGTTCTATTATTCATTAGTGCAATTTGCCTAATCAAAGTTATAGCAACTTCAATTACTTTAAATTTCGGAGGTAACGGCGGAAATTTTGCTCCTTCTTTATTCGTGGGTGCTTATCTTGGATTTGCTTTCTCAAGATTCATAAATCTGTTAAACTTGGCAAAACTTCCTGAAAGTAATTTCACATTAGTCGGTATGGCAGGAATTTTAAGCGGAGTAATGTATGCTCCTTTAACCGGAATATTTTTAATTGCTGAAGTGACAGGTGGATACGAACTTATGATTCCGCTTATGATTGTTTCATCCATAAGTTATGGAATTGTCCGTGTGTTTGAACCTTTCTCAATGGATACAAGAGAGTTAGCAAAGAAGGGTGATATACTTACAGCAAACAAGGATAAAAACATTCTTACATTACTTGATATCCACGAAATAATTGAGAATGATTTTTCCAAAATACTTTATAATAAAAAAATATTTGAACTTACTGACCTGATCAGTCATTCAAGAAGAAATTTATTTCCCGTGGTTGATGAAAATGATAAGCTGCTTGGAATTGTTTATATGGAAAATATCCGGGAGATTCTGTTTGAACTAACTTCCTTCCGGGATTTGGATGTGGTTGAGTTAATGAAGAGTCCTCCGGCAACATTGCAAATAAATGAAGATATGGGTAGTGTGATGAAAAAATTTGATGAATCTAAAGCCTGGAACCTGCCCGTACTTGAAAATGGAAAATATATAGGATTCATCTCTAAGTCTTCTGTATTTTCAAGTTACAGGGAACAGATAATAAAATCTCACAGCGATTAGTATATTCTGAAATAATATTAACAAAATATGTTTGTCCCTTTACTATTTACATAAAAAAGCACAAAACAAATTCACATGATGATTAGAAATAAATACTCAAGTATTCTAAAACCATTTTTTAAAAAAGTTACAATCCTTTTCTTTCCGAAAATACTAAAAGCCAGGAAATCATTAAAGAAATTGATTAATTTCGATTCACCTACTGACTATGAATATACCATCTCTTCAATTGAAAGTAATATAAACATCAAAGGTTCTATAACACTAATTTTATTCTCGTCATGCATCCTAGCAAGTATAGGATTAGATACAGATTCTCCAGCTGTGATTATTGGTGCAATGCTTATTTCTCCACTTATGTCTCCGATCCTTGGTATTGGTTTAGGTGTTGGAATTTTTAAGAAAGAATTGTTACTCAACTCAGTTAAAAATTTTTCACTTGCTGTTGCGCTAAGTTTATTAACAAGTACAATCTACTTTGTTATTTCACCTCTCGGAGAACCCACTTCAGAAATTATGGCAAGAACAAAACCAACATTGCTCGATATTGGAGTTGCCTTTTTTGGTGGATTAGCCGGAATAATAGCTCTCTCCAGAAAAGGTATTAGTACAATTATTCCTGGTGTTGCAATTGCAACTGCATTAATGCCTCCATTATGTACATCAGGATTTGGAATAGCAACCGGAGATATTTCAATTTTCCTTGGAGCTTTCTATTTATTTTTTCTGAATACTGTATTTATAAGTCTTGCCACATACCTAATTGTACGAATACTTGACTTTCCTTATACTGAAATAATGGATGTAAAAAAGAAATTCAGAATTCACCGAACGATTCTGCTATTTGTAATTATACTTAGTATCCCAAGTGGGATTATTTTGTACCAATTAGTATCTGAATACCGGGAAAAAATTGAAATAGAAAGTATTATATCCTCTCATCTGCAGAATTCGAGCACAAAGATTGTTAAATGGGAAATCGAGAATTTTGATAATAAAAATAGCGTTAAAGTCCTACTTTTTGGTAAAAGCATTTCTCCTAACGTAAGGTTTAGGGTTGATTCTTTATTACAACTTAAAGGATACTCTCTTGATATTATCAATCTTAACATAACTGATGAAGAGAAAAACAGACTAACCGATCAAACAAGAAAAGCTTTATTAAGTACTTTGGAAGCAAACCGATTCATTGAAAGACAATATCATAATGAATTAGACAGCTTAAAGAAGTTAGTCAACTTTCCTTATGGTGATTCACTTTCTCAAAATAAATTTACAAGTGAATTGAGGGCTTTATTTCCGCAGATAGAAAATATTTTTTATACTGTTTCAGCAGATATAAAACAGAAAAATGCTGTAATAATTCAATATAAAAGAAGAACAAGTTCATCATCAAAAAGATTTATTAAAAATAAACTTGAAAACTATATTAAAAAGAGATTTCCTTCAGAAAATATTGTTCTTGCCGAAGAATAACTCTTTCGGTTTTTTATGAAATTACCTCGACCAGACATACAAGTCCATGACCACACCCAACACCATCCGGGAGATTAATTTCCAAATTTCTTAATATACAGGCTATCTGCGGCCCCATAATACTTGCCCAGAAATCTACAACCGGAAACCTCGAGGCATTTCTTTCCAGCCACGCAAGCATTTTAAATTCTTCAGACAATTCTTCTTTTGATGTCTCAATCATTTCCTTAATTAAATTATTGTCTTCATTCCACAAGGCTTCAAGAAACTTAACTGTATTATTCCAATCTTCGCCATACATTACAATTCGTTTATATACATCAGGATTTATATTTTCAAAATCTCTTAAAAACGAAAAATCAATTTTAAGCTTATCAGGTTCACCGCGGTAATCTCTGTCAAATAAACGATTGACCTGATACCTGATTGGTTGCGGATGATTATTATAAATTCCTGTATCTATATGTCTTCCTACAAAAATCGAACGGTCAATAAATTCAATGTTAACTGTCTTTTTCTTCTGTAAGGCTATTTCCTCAATTATTTTTGTCAAATCATCCGCACCCCAGAATGTCACGTAATAATTTTCAACTGTATCGGCGCCTGGTTTTTGAGGAAGATACAACCATGACATATTATAAGAAAGCAATTCTTCTTTTTGTTTTGACCAATACTGCGGCCATTCGGGTGAATATTTTCCGAATAAATCAAGTATAAGCAAAGTATTTTTTTCTGAATGATCAAGAATCCTGGAAACAAGCAATGTCAATTCGTGCACTGTAAGATGTGAAGGTGAAGAGTAAGTAGAAAGATATAAATCAAATTGTGCAGAATCCAGGAATGTCCAGTCTTTTGAAAGGTCAGCCGTTTTGAATACAATATTCTTATGGTCCTTATAAATTTCATTACCCATTTCCACCATTGAAGGAGATATATCCAAACCAAGATAAAGATCAATATTATTTTTGTTAAGAATGAAATCTTTTTGAGTAGACGTTTTATTTGCAGGAGGTATATGAGTTATTAGTTCAAGGCCCTCCCCGCAACCACTTCCAATATCCGCAATTTTAATTTTTTCTTTTTTATTAATAAGATTAAGAATTTTTAACCGTAAGGAATTTTTAATTGAAACATCTTCCCAGTACTTTCTAACATTATCCTTTTTACCGTATAGACCGCTTTTCTCCTGCCCGTAAAATCCCTGCTGAACTGCGGTTTCAAAGAATTCTGTTTTTTTCATATCAACCCTCACAAAAATATTTCTTATCCCAAATCTATTTTTTACAAAAGAAAAAAATTAAGGACTCAAATTCAAGTGACAAATTATAATAAGTTGATACAAATATGATGAAGAAAAAGGTATGAAATAATTAAGAAAAGTAAATGAGAACCTTCAAGGTCTTTGGGACCTTGAAGGTTTTGGAATTATATAATCGGTTTGAAGCTGTTTAGCATCTTCATATAATTAGCGCGTTCAAATGCTGCGGGTTCGGCAACAGATTTCTGGCTCATACTTCCCTTCATCTGTGCAACAGAATCATATTCTTTTTCTTCCATCCATTTTTTCATACTATCAA
>CAZIDB010000194.1:0-9125 GCA_964537965.1 uncultured Melioribacter sp.
TGTTGGATTTGCAATTATTGTAAAGGCATAATCTGATTGATTCCTGATCAATGGATTTTTGGAATCGTAAGCTGCAATGTAACATTGAGAAGAAGGGGTATTGGGAATTTGCCATTCATATCCGCCACAGCTTGTAGATAGATTTGAAACAATTGGAATCCAGGAATAACCATCGTCAGTTGTATATTCAAGATTTATCCCTGAAGTATTTTTAGCGAACCAGGAAATTTCTATCTTATCACCGGCATTCAATTCCCATATTATCTTTGAGGAAACAAAATAAACATTTATTTCAGGCTTCATGGTAATAAGGAAACTATTTGCGCTGTAATCTCTAACGCCTGGATCACTCCAATCCCTTACTTTTATTCTGCATTCATTAGTCGTAGGATCAGGAACTGACCAATAATAATTCCCCACGGCGGGATCCAAATAATTCACAATGTTAGACCATGTTTTTCCATCATCAATGGAATAGTCAATTGCAATTGAATTAACATTTGTGCTTGTCCATTCAATCTTTTCAACGTCCGAGACGCGATAGTATTCTCCGCCAACCGGAGAAATTAATTTAATAGATTTATTCTGTTGAGCTATGGTTGGAATTAAAGTGATGGTAAAAAATAACAGAAGAAATCTCAGGAAAAATCTTTTCATGAAATCCTCCATAAATTTATTTATTAAACAGTACCGGTCATTCACATCTAATAATCAGAGCATGAACATATTTCAGCATCAAATTACAATTTATCAATTTTATGTGCAATTGATTATTTGATTAATATTAACTTCCTTGTCGCTTCAAAACTTCCTGCTTTCAATTTATAAAAGTATACTCCGCTGGATAATTTGCTCCCGTCAAATGTTACCTGATAGTTTCCCGCTGACTGCTCTTCATTTACAAGAGTTGTTACTTCTCTGCCTAAAACATCATAAACTTTTAAGCTGATTAGTACAGACGGAGCATGCCCCGTCTCTACAATTGGTATAGAATATTTTATTGTTGTTCTTGGATTAAACGGATTCGGATAGTTCTGATATAAGTTAAAATTATCAGGAATAATATTTTCATTCTCTGTATTAGTTAAAACGTTGTTGAAGAAATACTGAACAGAAATCTTCGAGTTCTTTAGAACAGTAACACTATTTATATTATCTGTACCTTTAACAATTGATGTTGCAATAACTATCTCCTGAGTATCAGCGGGTAAAAAATTAAAAGGTCCGGAACCCATTAGAAAATACCGCTCTCCTTTTTTTAATCCACCCGGCCAGCCTTCTCCTTCATACCAACCAGTTTTTGTTGAGGGATCACCATTCAATACCAAGGTTGTAACTTGTCCCGTTATTGGATCAATTACAGGACTGCCTGTTTTTAATTTACCTTGCAGACCATTATACCAGGCAGAGTTTTCTCCATAAGTAGGACAACTATAATCACTAGCACCGCAATTGTAAATCATAAATGAGGTGAGCGGAAGATTTTTATAACCTTTATGCCAGGCAGTATTAAAGTATGCGCTATCAGAAGAAGTCCCTTGCAATTTTGGTCCCTGCAATAAATAATATCCAACTGCCGGTGGCGGTGTAAGATAATATCCTTCATCATCATTATCCCCATTATAACAGTAAGCCATATTAAGTATAGGGTGAGAGCCAACAAAATCATCAACGGAATTACCTAAGTCGGGATCAACAAAATAACCTGTATACATATCTTCAACCGCAGAGCTGCTTTTGTTAATCAACTTAATCTTTCTAAAAATAACATTTTCCAAACCAGGTTGATTAAATGCATAAATACAGGATTGCACTTCAATACCAATCGGATTATTACCAAATGTAAAGTTACACCCGGTAGTGTCTAAATCATTAGAAACAAGCCATAGCACTTCATCACCGCAAAATTCAGCTTCGCCAACATCGTAAGTTCTGTTGCCATTATTGTCTTTCCATGGGGCACCATCTTCAACCGGCCATTCTTCTAAATCTTTTTGCAATGCATCTCGTACATCACCCGGAGCAAGATTCTCCCAGTCTTTTCTAATTTTGAAAACCCTATATTTTTTCAGTGAAGGATCATCTGGCAAACCTGAATTTAGAATTTTACCTGCTTTAAAATTTCCCCTGTGATTATTTCCGCCAACTCTTAATTCCCCGTTAACTTTTCCACCCCATAATATTCCTTCCGTAAATATTGCAGATAAAGTTGCGTTCTCTCCACCTGGCCATAGAAATCCTCCATTCCCGGTAACAGGATCATGGCTTAAAATTCCCATGTTACCAACCCACATTTTTATTTCATTTATGGAAATATAATTGTAGTTGTTTTCTGTTAATGTGGAAGCAGGAATAGATTTGGAAAGATAATTCTCTTTCGAGTCACATAATGAATTATTTTCCTGCGCAAGAATGAAATTTGAAAGAGAAATTACTAATACAATAAAACAGTTTATGGCTTTCATAAAAGCCTCCCTATATTTTTTATCTTAGCACCTTACTTTTTCAACTTTAGCAGAGCATACAAATAATACATAGCCAAAATATTCTTTTTTCATTAAAAAGCAATTCTCTATTTCATCATGATCAGTTTCCTGGTCTCAATGTAATTACCTGCTTTTAACTGGTAGAAGTATACTCCGCTTGATAATTTGCTTCCGTCAAATGTTACCTGATAATTTCCTGCAGACTTCTCTTCATTTACAAGAGCTGTTACCTCTCTGCCTAAAATATCATAAACTTTTAAACTGGTTAGTAAAGACGGGGCATGCCCCGTCTCTACAACAGGAATTGAATATTTTATTGTTGTGCTTGGATTAAACGGATTCGGATAGTTCTGGTAAAGTTCAAACTTTGCAGGAATATTTTTTTCTGTGTTTATATTTGTCGGCAGATGAGAATCGTAGAAATCCTGCACTAACAGCGCTTTACGTTTTAGCTCTGTAACACTATTTAAATAATCGGTACCTCTTGCCATTATTATTGCATAAACAATTTCCTGAGTATCACCAGCAGCAAGATTGAATGGACCCGAAGACATCAGAAATCTTCTGTCATTAGGATCAGGCCCACCGGGCCAGCCGGTTCCTTCATACCAGCCAGTACCAACAACAGGGTCACCTGATAATGCAAACTTTGTTGTCGTTTGAGTATTAGGGTTCTCAAGTGCAGTTCCATTCCAAAGTAATCCCTGAAAATTATTGTAAAATTCTAAAGCACCTTCGTAAATACCTTGTGAAGGGTCAGGATAAATACTACTACCTCCTAAATATAAAGTAAAGGAAGTCATCGGTAAATTTTTCTTTCCTGTTAATACCCTATCATCAAATCTTGCGCTTTCATCTATCTTGCCCTCAGTCATTGCTCCCTGTACTATTTTATAACCAACAGCAGGAGGATTTTCCCAGTAATAATTATCATCGTTATTATCGCTGTTATAACAGAAGCCAAGATTCAATAACGTATCGCAACCAACATAATCATCATCCGCTTTACCCAGATCAGGATCGGACCAATAAGATAAATACATATCTTCAATTAATTTTCCGCTTTTATTTATCACCTTATATTTTTTAAATACAACATCGCCAAGTTCATCTTCCCTGTTATAACCAAAGGTTGATAACTGAATTTCCAATCCTATCGGGTCACTGCCATAGGTGCTTTGCGTTTTTAATGTGTCAAGATCATTCGCAACAAACCAAAGTACTTCATCACCAAGAAATCTCGGCTGGTCTATTCCCCTTATAAATTTATTATCTCCATCAACATCCAAATAAGGAGCACCATCTTCAGCAGGCCAGTTGTTAAAGCAGTATTCATACCTGTCTCTTTCAGGTCCATCCGGTAGAAGTTGCCAGTCTTTCTTTATCTTCCATATCCCATCTGAAGTCCCTGCTGTTCCATTTTCTAAAATTGGTCCGCCTGATAAACCAAGCCGATGAGTATTACCATTTACATAAATCTTTCCATCAATTTTACCTCCCCAAATTAATCCATCCTGAAATACTGCCGGAATTGAAGTATTGCTTCCACCTGGCCAGTAAAAACCAGCACCGTCTGTATTTGGATCATGAGATCCGCTACCGTTATTTCCTATCCACATATATATCTGGTTAGCGGAGAAGCAATCATATTCAGGATTAAAACCGATTGTAAATTTTTCACTTATGTCAAATTCAATAGCGTTTTGATTATCTGTAATTCTCAATCTGCAATTTGAAGAAGGGAAATTTGGGATTAACCAATTGTACTGAGTTGTATTACTAATCTGTTCTTCTATCAACTGCCAGTTTAATCCATCATCATTACTAAACTCTAATTTTATCGGATTGTTTTCCTTCTGCTCCCAGTATATTGGATAAGTATTACCAATAGTAAAATACGGATTCGTAAGTGTAACAGACAGATAGATTTTAATGTAACTGTAATTTCCAAGTGAATCCGTTTTTAAAAAATTATATCCTTGTCTTATTGCAAAAAAACCACCATCCGCTGCTTCTTCAATAAACATTATCGCTGGATCAGTAAAAATCCGGCTCCATAAAGTATCACAATCGGAATTAATTTTCTTAATTCCCTTGCTTGTAGCAAGTATGAAATTTCCATCTTTCGTTGGGCTGATATGATAAACATTTCCATATAATTGTTTTTCAAGAATTACTTTCCCAAGCGGATCGACTTTCAGAATTATATTATTACCTCCAAGCAGAATACTATTGTCATCCGTTTTCGCAAGAGCAAAATGTGAACTGGTTAAAGAGTCGGACCATTCTATATTACCAATGGAATCAATTTTTGTAATATAATTTCGGGTTAGCCAAACATATCCATCTCCATATTCAATTATTGAGAAAAGAGGAATAAATGATGGTCTAGTTCTAACCGAATATCGTTTTCTCCACTCAACCGTATAATTAGAGTAAAGTTTGATAATAACCTGATTGTTTCTGTGTGTATCGTTAATATCATTGGTAACAACTCCATAAATAATTAGTCCGCCATCTTTAGTTTGCAGTAATTCAACACCAACTTCACTTTCAGCAGATTTAATGGTTTTGGTCCAGATAGTATCCCCTTGCATATTAATTTTTAATAGTGAGATGTTCCGCAAATTGCTATCGATAATTTTAGTGGCTAAAATTAAATAATTACCGTCATCCGATTTAATAATTGACGAAATACCGCTTAATCCATAATCCTTTGTCCATTCAACTTCACCGTACTTATCAGTCTTAATTACTTTTGACTTGGAATCCAAATCATTTAAAACAGCAATATATCCTTCATCTTCAGTTTGGACGACAGAATTGCAAGTTCCAATCCCAATTGATTTTAAGAAAGTATTTACCTGTGGAAAACTTTGAATAACCAAACCAAATAAAAGAATGATGATTAACTTTTTCATTTTACTTGACCATTATTAGTTTCTTTGTTGAAAAATAAGTTCCTGCTTTTAACTGATAGAAATATACTCCGCTTGATAATTGGCTTCCATCGAACGTTACCTGATAATTTCCTGCTGGTTTCTCTTCATTTACAAGAGTAGTTACTTCTCTGCCTAAAATATCATAAACTTTTAAACTGGTTAGTAAAGACGGGGCATGCCCCGTCTCTACAACAGGAATTGAATATTTTATTGTTGTGCTTGGATTAAACGGATTCGGATAGTTCTGGTAAAGTTCAAACTTTGCAGGAATATTTTTTTCTGTGTTTATATTTGTCGGCAGATGAGAATCGTAGAAATCCTGCACTAACAGCGCTTTACGTTTTAGCTCTGTAACACTATTTAAATAATCGGTACCTCTTGCCATTATTATTGCATAAACAATTTCCTGAGTATCACCAGCAGCAAGATTGAATGGACCCGAAGACATCAGAAATCTTCTGTCATTAGGATCAGGCCCACCGGGCCAGCCGGTTCCTTCATACCAGCCAGTACCAACAACAGGGTCACCTGATAATGCAAACTTTGTTGTCGTTTGAGTATTAGGGTTCTCAAGTGCAGTTCCATTCCAAAGTAATCCCTGAAAATTATTGTAAAATTCTAAAGCACCTTCGTAAATACCTTGTGAAGGGTCAGGATAAATACTACTACCTCCTAAATATAAAGTAAAGGAAGTCATCGGTAAATTTTTCTTTCCTGTTAATACCCTATCATCAAATCTTGCGCTTTCATCTATCTTGCCCTCAGTCATTGCTCCCTGTACTATTTTATAACCAACAGCAGGAGGATTTTCCCAGTAATAATTATCATCGTTATTATCGCTGTTATAACAGAAGCCAAGATTCAATAACGTATCGCAACCAACATAATCATCATCCGCTTTACCCAGATCAGGATCGGACCAATAAGATAAATACATATCTTCAATTAATTTTCCGCTTTTATTTATCACCTTATATTTTTTAAATACAACATCGCCAAGTTCATCTTCCCTGTTATAACCAAAGGTTGATAACTGAATTTCCAATCCTATCGGGTCACTGCCATAGGTGCTTTGCGTTTTTAATGTGTCAAGATCATTCGCAACAAACCAAAGTACTTCATCACCAAGAAATCTCGGCTGGTCTATTCCCCTTATAAATTTATTATCTCCATCAACATCCAAATAAGGAGCACCATCTTCAGCAGGCCAGTTGTTAAAGCAGTATTCATACCTGTCTCTTTCAGGTCCATCCGGTAGAAGTTGCCAGTCTTTCTTTATCTTCCATATCCCATCTGAAGTCCCTGCTGTTCCATTTTCTAAAATTGGTCCGCCTGATAAACCAAGCCGATGAGTATTACCATTTACATAAATCTTTCCATCAATTTTACCTCCCCAAATTAATCCATCCTGAAAGATTGCAGTTATGGTTGCATTTTCACCGCCAGGCCAATAAAAACCAGATCCATTAGTACTTGGATTATGTGAGCCGCTTCCATTATCTCCTATCCACATAAATATTTGATTAGCAGAGAAGTAATCATACTCAGCATTAAATCCGATAGTAAATTTATCTGAGATATCAAAAACATTAGGATTTTGAGTATCGGAAATTTTTATCTTGCAAACACCGGATGGGCTATTAGGAATGGTCCACTTATATTGCAAAGTATCAATAACCTGTTCCTCAACATTTTGCCAGGTAATTCCGTCATCACTACTAAATTCAATCTTTACGGAATTAACACCAGATTGTCCCCAAATCAGAGTGTATTTTTTCCCAACAACAAGATATTCATTTTCTTTTGGTAAGACTATTTGAATGCTATGTACTACACCAAGCGAATCAGTCTTTATTAAATAACCATCTTCATCAATACAGGCAAATCCTTTATCAGATGTTTGGATAAAGTAATAAAAGCCATGATTTGTACTGATTCCATTTTGCCAAATATTATCTCCAGCAGTTGAATATTTTACTAAGCCGAACTTATAACAAATAACTAAATTACCATCTGCAGTAACAATCAGATGATACCCATATGAACCGCCTTCCAGTTGTTTATCGAATAATATAGTGCCAGCAGTATCAATTTTATATAAATGATTATTTCCGGTGGAATATAGGTTCGTACTCTTATCAACAGCAATTGAAAAAACTGAATTTAGCGGAACAGCAAAAAGAGAATCACCGTTAAGATTTACTTTTAAAATATACCGGCTGGTATTAAACACATATCCATTATTCCATTCCTTAACAGAAAGAAAGTTTCGAAATGATGGAGCATGGTACACTTCATATTCATGTTTCCACTGAAGGTTGAAAATATTATCCAGTTTATACAACACCTGAGAATGCGGTTGTGAGGTGTTCTGAGTATCCGGTACATAGGCATAGATAAGTATCCCGTTATCACTTGTTTCAATTATATCTGCAGGTACTTCTCTTTGTGTTGAAACAAATGTCTTTGTCCACAGGCTATCCCCGTTGCTGTTGAATTTCATCAACAAAATATTATCAACATCATTATTTTTTACGGAAGCAATTATAAGATAGTTTTTATCTTTGGTTGGAATAAATTTTAACCTGAACAGACAGGAAAAAGCATATGTTTTTTTCCAAACCTGTTCCCCAAATTTATCGGTCTTAATAAGAATTACTCCACCAGTACTATAAACCGAAGCGATATATCCTTCATCTTCAGTTTGAACAACCGAATGACCAGTTCCATATTCAAGATGTTTGAAGAATGTAATATCCTGAGCAGTAATATTGTAAAATAATACTAAGGATAAAACTAATGTTAGGTTTAACTTTTTCATTTTACTTCACCAATAGTAATTTTTTTGTTGAATTATATGCACCAGCTTTTAAATGGCAAAAATATACTCCGCTGGATAATTTAGAATTTATAATTGAAAATTTATAATTATGGATTCCTGCTTCCTGTTCTTCATTGACAAGTGTTGCTACTTCTTTCTCTAGTATATCAAATATCTTTAACTGAACAACTGATTTTTCCGGTATGGAATATTTTATTGTTGTACTTGGGTTGAAAGGATTGGGGTAGTTCTGGAATAAATAGAATTTCATTGGTACAGTCTTATGATCTTCTACATTACTAAGAACTCCCAGATAATAAAAATTTATTACTGCTTTAGCCTTACTTTTTAACACTTTAACACTGTTTAAATTATCGCTTCCCTTTGCCATGATAATTGCATAAACAACTTCCTGTGTGTCACCTGCAGTAAAATTAAACGGACCGGATGAAATAAAAAATCTTCTATCTGCCGGTGCAGGACCACCCGGCCAACCAGCGCCTTCATACCAGCCTATACCGGCAACAGGATCACCTGCAAGTCCGAATTTTGTTGTATCACCTGTATTAGGATCAATCATTGGTTCCCCTTCATTTCTTAATCCGTTAAAAAAATTATAATACTGAAGTGAACCTGCATAACTACCCTGAGAAGGATCGTTAATCCAGCCACCTTTTAGGTATGGCACAAAAGCAGTCAAACCAAGATTTTTCTTTCCTGCTATCCATTTATCATCACAAAATGCAGAGTCTGATGCATTAGCATTTGTTTTGGGTCCTTGAAGAATAAGATATCCAACAGCAGGTGGAGGAGTTTCATAATAACCCTCATCAATGTTATCACCGTTATAACAATATCCAAGGTTAAGCAAGGTAT
>CAZIDB010000195.1:0-5596 GCA_964537965.1 uncultured Melioribacter sp.
GCTTCAGCTTTCTATACAAAGGCTGCTGCTTTTGATTTAATAAGATCAAATTGTTTACCGGGCAAATCTTTATGATAAACAATGTAAAGTAGCTGATGAAATTCGTCAACCTCTTTTAACACAGGTATTATTGTTCTTACAAGCATTTCATATTTCGCATGTAGTACTTCTGCAGCATTTAATAATGCGTTGTTATCCTCTCCGGTAGCGGCTTTGTTATATTCATCAACAGAATTTTTAAATTCTTTAACGCCTGCTTCCCATTTTGGTCTCTTTTCTCTTAGTATTCCCGGCAGTTCAACTTTGTATAACGCTTCTGCAAGCTTGTTAATTTCAGGCACATAACTCTTTAGTGCAGCATAATCTTTTTCAGGATAAGTTGTATGCCAGATTGGATAAATTATTTCATGGAACAATTCAAGTTCTTTTACTTCCGAACTTGTTTCGTGCTTAAGACTATCCTGCTGACAGAATAAAAAACCGGAAAATACAATCAAGCAGATAGACAACATTAACTTTTTCGTAAGTATTTTAATCTTCTCATTTTTCTTTTCAAATTTATGAATAAAGTTCTTTACTAAAAAATAATTGGTTCACTTTTAACCTTTCTGCGTTTCAAATTATTAATTGAAGTAAAATATTTTTTGAATCTTTTTCAAAATATTACTTGACAGGAAAGTCATTTTGTTATATTTTTGAATTGTGATTCATTAAAATTTGGAATTCAATGAGAAAGAAAGAAGGAAATAAGGAAGTAGCAATACTTGATTCGGCAATTAAAGTTTTTGCCGAATATGGATATCATAAATCCAAGATTTATAAAATTGCCGAACTTGCGAATGTAGCAACCGGCAGTGTTTATGTTTATTATGATGATAAAGAAGCAATACTGAGGAAAATTTTTGACCAGCTATGGGATAGATTATATTTACAGTTGAAGTCGGTTCACGAGAATGAGCATTTAACCTCAATTGAAAAAATTGACGCCCTTATTGATATACTTTTCGACATATTTCTTGAAAATTCTGCGCTTGCACTTGTTTTTGTTAATGAGCAATTCCAGCTTATTCAAAAAGCGCCGGATAAATTCACAGATTCTTATAACAAGTTTCTTGATTTAGGTGAACATATTGTTCAGGAAGGTATTGATACAAAACTCTTCAATCCTAAAATTGATGTTAAAATTATTAGATCATTTATTTTTGGGGGACTTCGCCATTTACTGCATCAATGGGCACACGAACCGGAATTATATCCATTGCATTCAATCCGTCAGAATGTAAAATTCATTACAAAGAACGGATTGTTGAAATAATTTTTTATCTGATTTTGAATTTTGATTCATTTATTAATTATAAAACTTAGAATATGTTTAACAAACTAAAAATATGTTTTCTTGTAACTTTTCCTCTTGTACTGGTTAATAATTTAACTGCTCAAACCACTACGTTGGATGAAGCAATTAATTCTGCTCTGCAGAATAATAACAAGATAAAACAATATAAAGAGAAACTTACCCAGAAAGAATTTCAGAACATGGAAGCCTGGGGTAATTTCCTTCCCACAGTGGATTTCCAAGCATCGTATAATCACTTAAATGATCCGATGCAGATTGATCTTTCACCAATAAAAGATGTTATAGTTACACTTCAATCCAAAAACCAGGTTGAGTTCACAAATATTTATAACACACTTCAGGGACTTGGGCAACTTTCTGCCCAACAGAGATCTGCGCTCTACTCCCAATACTCCTCTCAGCTTGATGGTTTGATCCCTGATTTTATTGAGACATTCAAAAAACAGGATTATAAGACAGCAACCATTGTTGGCGTACAACCCTTATTTCTTGGTGGCAAGTTATATGCTGCAAAGAAATTTGCTTCGGATGAACTTGACGCTTCCAATATTGAATTGCATAAGGTTAAAGATGAAGTAATACAGGAAACAGTTAATAATTATCTCAATGTGGTTCTGATGAAAAATGTTGTAGAAGTAAGAAAAGATGTGTTGGCTGGAATTATAAAACACCGTGATGATGCTAAAAGAATTTATGAGGAAGGCTTAATTGCGAACCACAATTTATTAAGAGCAGAGGTTGCAGTAGCAGAGGCAGAAAGAAATCTTTCTGATGATGAGAACAAGTTAGACTTAGCTTTGATTGCATTAAGATTATCTATTGGTATGAATGAAAACGATCCAATTGCAATCTCTGATACTCTTACTTACAACCGGTTCTCAGATTCTCTGAACGTAATGCTCGATAAAGCTTTAAGGGATCAACCCGTGTTAAGGCTTATCAGCAAAAAGAAAGATGCCGCTTCCGATAAATATATTGCTGAACGAGCTAACTTCCTTCCTACATTGGCGGCTTTTGGTAAATATGAAATGTATCCCGAATATCTCTCTTCTTTAGAACCGAGATGGGTTGTAGGACTACAATTAAAATTTAATATCTTTAACGGACTTAAAGACTATGCAAAGCTTCAAAACGCAGTTCACCTTGAACGGGAAGTAAATTATATTGAAGCGGATGCAAGACATAAGATTACTTTGTGGGTAAACCAATCATTTAAAGATGTAAACAACTCGCGTACAAAATACTCTAAACTTGAAAAGACAAAAGAACTTGCCGAAGAAAATCTTCGACTGAATAATAAAAGATTTCAATCCGGAATGGGTACTTCACTTGAAGTTATTGATGCCCAGCTTTCCTACGAGAAAGTGAAAATAGAAATGCTGCAATCTTTAAATGAATATTATAAATCTTTAACTGATTTGTTTGTTGCTGCCGGCAACGCCGGAGAAATTTTGAATGTATGGAATAAGGAGATTAACTAATGAAGAAAAATAAATCAATTATAATATTATCTGTCCCTGTTATTATAGCGGTTATTGCAATAGTAGTTTTAATTGCTAATGCTTCCAGCCCGGAAGAGAATTTTATAACCGGAATAATTGAAACTACAGATGTTGATGTTGCTTCTAAAATTCCAGGTAGAATTGATACGATATTTGTCTCTGAAGGTGATATGGTTAAGAAAGGACAAGTCCTTGCCCGACTTGAGAGCAAGGAACTTGATGCAAAGTTGGAGCAGGCGCGTGGTATGATGAACGCAGCTAAATCAAAAATGGATATGGCACACAACGGCGCACGTCCTGAAGAAAAGGCAGCGGTTGAAAAACTTTATTTCCAGTCCAAACATCAGTTTGAGTTAGCTGAGAAAACATGGACAAGAATTCAATCATTATATAATGATAAAGTTATTTCAACACAGGAAAAAGACCAGGTTGAATTCCAGTATAAAGCTGCCAAAGAACAGATGGATGCTGCCAAAGCTAAATATGAAATGGTTATTAAAGGGGCAAGATATGAAGAGATAAATGGCGCAGACGCTTTATTTTATCAGGCTCAGAGTGGATTTAATGAAGCAATGGCTTATCACCAGGAATTAGAACTTATTGCTCCTATTACCGGAGAAGTTAGTAAAAAAATAACTGATGCGGGAGAAATAATTGCAAGTGGTTATCCCCTCTTCACCATCTCGGATCTGAATGACAACTGGGTTGTATTGCAAATTAAGGAAGACCAGATGGCGGAAATTAAAAAAGGCAAAAAGTTTACCGGTATTGTTCCTGCATTAGGCAATCTTAAAGTTGATTTTTACGTAAGCTACATATCTTCCATGGCTGACTTTGCATCCTGGAAACCTACTCATCAGAAAGGTGAATTTGATATTAAAACGTTTGAAGTAAGGTTGCGCCCTGCAACACCGGTTGACGGTCTAAGAGCAGGAATGACAGTTAATGTTACGCTGAAGTAGACGAAGTGAAAGAGTAAGAGTAAAAGTAAGAGTAAGATTAAGAGCAGGAATAAGTTGAAATCCAATTCTAATATATTAAGAGTTGCTAAGAGAGAACTAAGCAGAATTGCAGAAAGAAGAACATTATATATGCTCTCAATCTTTCTTCCTGTCATCTTATTTCTGCTGATAGCAGTTATTTATAAAAATGGAATGGTTAGGAATCTTCCCGTAGCAATTTTTGACCAAGATAAATCCGGAACGACAAGATTATTGATTCGTTCAATTGACGCAACAAGTTCAATGGACGTTACAAAATATGTTTCTTCTGTTGAGGAACTCAAAAGCGAATTCAGAAAGGGAAATAT
Organism: uncultured Melioribacter sp.; assembly: GCA_964537965.1. GTDB lineage: Bacteria > Bacteroidota > Ignavibacteria > Ignavibacteriales > SURF-24 > SURF-24. The sequence goes on from CAZIDB010000195.1 coordinate 4,169, forward strand.
CCAGGGCGCATTTTACTTTCCAAAAGAATTTGAATCAGAATTAAAAAAAGGAAAGAAAACCACAGTTGTCATTTATAAAAATACTGCCAGCCTGATAATCGGGAATACAATTTATAAAGATGGAATGACGGTCGTAAAAACTATTTCAGGCGGAGCATTATTAAAAAAACTAAGAAGCAAAGGATTAACAGAAAATAAAGCTATGAACTATGTTAATCCTGTCAGGATTGAGTCCCAGTATTTGTACAATCCAAATTATAATTATGAGTTCTATCTTATTCCGGCTATAATTCCTGCCCTGCTGCAAATGATTATTATTGTTGCAGGCGTTTTACTTATCAGTTCGGAATTTACCCATAATACTTTCAGTGAACTTGTTGAGGTTTCCGGTAAAAGTGTTTTCAATATTATTGTCGGCAAATCGTTGCCGCATCTTGCAATACATACCTGTACAATACTTGGGGTTGTTGGAATCATCTTTCCTTTGTTTGATGTTGAAGTGAAGGGTTCAATCATTGTACTGATTGCATTTCTAATTTACTTTGCTGTTGCCCGCTTCTTTATTGGACTATTAATTTCAAGTGTTTTTCACAACCAGTTTTTTGCAACGGAGCTTGCAGTATTTTTAAATGCACCTGCTTTTATGTTTAGCGGGTACACATTTCCGCTTTGGGGTGTTCCGGCCTTGCATAACTGGTTTGCACAGATACTCCCTTTTACACATTTCGTTACAGGCTATGTTAAGATTTACCAGATGGGTGCACCGGTTCATTATTTAATCCCGGAGGTTATCAAGCTTACTTTATTTATTGTTCTGTCGCTTGTAGTAATTTCGGTTGCATTAAAGTACCAGGTTAGCAAATCATTAAAAACATCCACCGGGGTCGCAGCATGAAAAAGCTCATTACCGGGTTCGTTAATGTTTTTAAAAGAGAGCTTGGAATAATTCTAAAAGATTTTGATTTGATTGTTATACTGCTGCTTGCACCAGTACTATACGCTGTATTTTACGGAACAATCTATATTAACAAATCAGAAACAAAAGTCTCTGTTGTAGCGGTTGTAGAAGACAATAATAATTTAACGAGGAAGCTTCTTGAGGATTTAAACTCTACTCAAATAATTTCCATAAATGAAGTTGTATTTGATTTTGAAACTGCCAAAGACAGGTTATTCAAACTTGAGGCACAGGCAGTAATTTATTTCCCGGAAAACTTTCAGAAAGATTTGAAATCCGGCAAAGGCACAGATATTAAAATCTATCTTAACAACACAAAGTTTTTAAGCTCAAACGATATTAACAAAGCATTTAATGAAGTGTTAGGCACTCTGTCTGGGGGAATCAAATTAAGGTATTTTCAATCCCAGGGATTCAGTTTTGAGCAAGCCAAGGAAATGATGGAACCGATACAGACAGATGTAAGGTCA
>CAZIDB010000195.1:5696-7341 GCA_964537965.1 uncultured Melioribacter sp.
CAGTTTTGAGCAAGCCAAGGAAATGATGGAACCGATACAGACAGATGTAAGGTCATTGTTTAACACTACCGAAAGCTACGGCGATTTCTTTCTACCTGCATTATTAGCTTTAATATTACAGCAGACATTATTAATTGGTTTGGCGGAAAGCGTTTCAAAGGAGAGAGAAGAAAAAACATTACACCAGTTATTTTTTACTTCCGGCAAAAATATTCTCTCGATGATAAACGGAAAATCATTCGTTTACCTTTTATTCTTTTTATCCTACGCATTATTCTTTTACTCTGCGATCTTTGATTTATTTAGTATTAATATGCTTGGAAGCGTCTTCGCTTTAGCTTTGCTGACATTAATATTTTTCCTGACAATAATTTATTTAAGCATCTTTGTCGCTTCCTTTTTCGAAAGGAAAATAATGTCACTCCAGTTTTTTGCTTTTACATCTATTCCCGTTTTTCTATTATCGGGATTGCCATGGCCAATTCAAACAATGCCTTGGTTTGTAAAGCAAATTACGCTGCTAATTCCAACTTCGCCTTACTTCTTAGCAATGCAAAGAATAACACAGATGGGAGCGGGTCTGCAGGATGTCATTCCCGAGCTTATACACCTTTCACTCCTGATGATAATAAGTCTTGCTGCTGCTATCGTCCGGACAAAAGTTCTTATAAGAAAAGAAGTTTTATAATTTTATTTTAACCTCAAAAGCTGCCGTCTCCTCACATTAAGACAGCAGCTTTAAGACCCCGGGGAAGCCGTTGATTGGCCAATGGCTTCCCATTATTTTCTCAGCATTAACATTCAAAACAAAAATACCATAACTCCGTCTAACCACACAACATTTTTACTAATTGATGAAAAGTTTTTCGTAATTTTCACCAGGATTTACAACAGTCGATATTCAAATGAAATTCATTTATGCTTTAATTCTGAATTTTATCTTTCTAAGTATTTGTCTTGCATTTACAGAAAAAGATACCCTGTTTATTTCTAATAGTGATCTGAATAAAAATATTTCTGTATCATTTACCGGAAACTGGAAATATCAGGCAGGCAATAACATCAGATGGTCTTCTCCTGCATTTTCTGATTCATCATGGGAAGTAATTTCGAATACCTTACAGTTAGATAATAATGAATTAATAAAAAGCTGGAAAGGTGTAGGCTGGTTCAGAATTCATTTTAAAATTGATAGCGCTGCAATGAATAATACTTTCCGATTAATTATTTGGAATGCCGGAAAGATTAAGATATACCTGGATGGAAAATATATTACCGACAAATCAACCTGGAAAAATCCAAAGATTATTAAATTCAATTCAGAGTCAAATCATTTATTGGCTGTAATGCTTGAAAATAGTGATTTGGAAAAATTTATTAATGCTGGAATAAATCCTGGCTTTATAATTAGTATTGCTAATTTAGAGAAAATAATGTCTTATAATAGTTTTGAAATTAAGAGACTTATTACTCAACAGATGTTTTTTACGGCATTGGTTCTTGCATTTGGATTACTTCACCTACTTCTGTTTTTAAATTATAAAGGTTATCGGGAAAATCTTTTTTATTCACTATTTCTTTTTGCTTTCGCTGCTTCCTTATTTATGGATTACCAGGTTTTGTCTGCAGTTAATGCTGAAGAAAC
>CAZIDB010000195.1:7441-9116 GCA_964537965.1 uncultured Melioribacter sp.
TTAATAAATCAGGTAGCCGGAATTGAGAATGGATATCCTTTCGGCACTATTGGATTATTTATTTGCATGTCTGTTTACATTGCAAAAGGATTTGCGAAGGCACATCATAAAATTGCTGAGCAGGATAAGAATGCAAAAGAACAGGAAATACAGAATAGAATACTTGAAGCGGAAAATAACAGGAAGACCAAAGAACTTGAAGATGCGCGCAAACTTCAGTTATCAATACTTCCAAAAACTTTTCCCCAGTTTGTTAATCTTGATATTGCTGCACGAATGAGAACAGCAACAGAAGTAGGCGGAGATTACTACGACTATCATATTTCAAATGACGGAACCGTAACAATAATTATTGGCGACGCAACAGGACACGGGACTAAAGCCGGAATTATGACCACACTTGTTAAAAGCCTGTTTGATACAATGGCTCACACTTTTTTCATTCCGGATTTCTTCAATCACTGCACACGTATAATCAAGAAGATGAATTTCGGCAATTTATTTATGGCGCTTGCAATTGTAAAAATTAAAAACTACAGGTTAGTAACCTCTTCAGCCGGTATTCCACCCATTCTTTATTACGATTCAACTAAAAAGGAAGTTGAGGAAATTATTCTTAAAGGTATGCCTGTTGGTGCTGTTAATGATTTCAGTTATCAGCAGCAAACCCGCGACCTTCACCCAGGTGATACGTTATTATTAATTACAGATGGATTTATCGAAATGTTCAACAAGAACAAAGAGATGTTTGAGTTTGACCGTGTAAAAGAAATATTTTCAAAGCTGGTAGAAAAACCCGTTGAATTAATTCTTGATTCTTTATTTGAAACAGCAGACAAATGGCAGGATGGTTATTCACAGGAAGATGATATCACTTTCGTTGTTATAAAAATAAAATAGGAGCAGTAATGGACGCTAAAAAGATCATTCCTTTCCTAAATGAAAATAAAACAGCAGTTATTGTTGCAGTTGTATCAATCATAATTCATTTCTATGTGAACCTGTTTACGGCTTATGGAATTTTCAGAGATGAACTTTACTATCTTGCTTGTGGTAATAACCTGGATTGGGGATATGTGGATCAACCATTTCTGTCAATTATTTTGTTAAAGATTAATTCTATTGTTTTTGGTGAATCACTTTTCGCTATCAGATTACTCCCGGCTCTTTGCCATGCTGCTTTAATTTTTATAACCTGTTTACTTGTTAAGGAATTAGGCGGAAATAAATTTGCCGTTATTCTTGCAAGCATCACTATCTTATTTGTTCCGGTCTTTGAAGGTATTTTTAATTTCTATTCAATGAATAGCTGGGATATTTTATTCTGGGCTTCAATCATCTATGTGTTTGTTCGAATAATAAAGACAGAGAACCAAAGGTTATGGATTCTGCTCGGAATTCTTATTGGACTTGGTTTTCAGAACAAGTACAGTGTAATGTTTTTGTGTATAGGATTATTCATAGGAATTTTATTTACCCCGATGCGAAAAATTTATTTACGAAAATGGGTTTGGATGAGTGCGGCAATTGCGTTCATTATTTTTCTGCCTCATATAATCTGGCAGATTGCAAATCACTTCCCTACTCTGGAATTTATAAACAATGCGAAGTTGCATAAAAACGCACCCATAAATCCATTTGATTTTCTAAAAGAACAATTCATGAACCTAAATCC
>CAZIDB010000196.1:0-9111 GCA_964537965.1 uncultured Melioribacter sp.
ATAACTTCCTGCTGACTGGTTTGTATTAACCAACTCTCTTACTAATTCTCCTGTTACTGAGAATATCTGTAAGGTTACTCTGCTATCAACCGGGATTGTATAGCTTATCTTTGTGCTTGGGTTAAACGGGTTTGGATAGTTCTGGCTTAACTCATATTTTGTAGGACGCTGCAATGTAACTTCAACAACCTGAGAATATGAATATGTACCGTCGAGATCTATCTGTTTTAATCTGTATGATACTGTTGCAACGGAAGGTAATTTGCTATCAACAAAAGTATAAGAAGTAACTTCTGAAGTAGAACCGTTTCCATTTACATAACCAATGCTTTCCCAGCTATTGTTTACTTTTCTTTCAACCTGGAATCCTTTGTTATTTGTTTCCGTAGCTGTCTTCCAGTTTAAAGTAACTGCATCTTCTGCAAACTTAGCATTGAAAGCAACTAACTCAACAGGAACAACTCCAGGAAGTTCATCTGCACCAATTTCCGGAGGTGTATCTCTGTCTTGTCCGTCTATATCTTTGGTAACTTCAGTAATGGCGATACCTCTTCCAACTACACTGGATGTTGATGATGCAAGATAAAGATCAGAGAATCCTCTTAAACCTGGATCACCGGCAATGCTATTTGCATCCTGCCCGGATGCTGTCTTCCAATCTGAGAACCATTGTCTGGGTGCATTTTGCCAGTATCCTATACAACTTGGTGAATAGCCAAAAAAGTATGAATTATAATCTGAAATAAAGGTACCTAATGTTCCTTGTCTATATATGCAGTACGAGGTATCATTTCTTTCGACAGAATAGATAATATTATTCATTATAGTTGCAGTGCCATCTGTAAAATAAATTCCTCTGTAATTTAAGGTACCAGTACCACGCGTGAAATTGAGGTTAGGCAGACTTAATGTATTGAAATAAATATTAGCAATTGCGGCAGATGAGGCTATTCTTATTCCATATATACTGCAACTTGGATTTGTGGCTGTTGTTGAAGTATTAAATCCCCAAATCATATTATTGTAAATATTGTAAGTGCCCTGTGATTCAATATTTATACCTGACACGGAAGCAGAAGCAGAACTGTTCACTGTTGAAACCTGCGAAATCTTGTTGTTATAAATATTGAATATTGAGCCGGCTGCAACTGTATTAGCTATAATTGCTTCAGATGTTACTCCGGAAATATTTTGTGTTAAAGTTATCTCATTGTTATAAATGTCAGTACTACCAGCAGTATATAATGCAATAGCTCTTCTTGTACCTTCAATTTTATTGTTCCTTATTATTATTCCGTTAGGAAAAGTTGCAGGAACCGGGGTACCGGATTGATAATAACCTATTCCCTGAGCACTCTGTGGAACGCCGGTAAAATTGGAACTGATATTATTATTTTCAAAGGTAAGATTAGTCGGTACAAAATCTGTACTGTTTTGATTTCTGCTTCTGATCATAATACAGCCGATAAATAAATTACCTGATGTTGATACGGTCTGAACTTTATAATAAATATTGCAATTTTTTATTGTAAGATTTGAAAGATCTCCTACTAAAATAAACGGAATAGTATTCCTGTGTGCCGTAGACGCATTTTGAATAGTTAAATCTCTTGTAGTTCCATCTGCTAAATTAGAACCATCAATAATAATATTTCTTGTTGTTCGCATATCATTCCAGGCAATATTATTTGTGCCGGGAATACCAATTACCCATGCACCGCTTGGTCCGCTGTTAGCATCTGTAGCTTTTTGAAAGGTTATTGTTGGAACAATACCTGTATAAGGTTTGAATGTAACAGTATAAGGACTTGGATTAATTGCCAGCCCGATATTCTCAGCTTCATTTAAATCACTTGTGATATAAAAAGTAAGATTTTCCGTGAAGGTCATTTTATTCAATGAATCGCAGGCAGCTTTCAATGTGGCAAAATCCGGGTCTCCGCCGCCGGGTTTTGTTCCTGCAGCGCCAATATAATAAGTATTCTTAGGGACTGCTAAAACATAAATAGCCGTCACTTTTAACTTATTAAATGCCGCTGGGTTTGTAACAGTATAACTTGATGTGCCTGTTAAAGTAACATCAATCAATGATCCAAGAATAACATCCTGCAATCTTAAACTTATTCCGGCAGGAAGATTTACCGAGAGAAGAATAGATGTTCCGGTGCCAACCTGGTATTGAATCTCATGCGTCTTATTTCCATTATAAGTAGTTGTCCCCTGCCTGTAATCCTTTAGTGAACTTTGAGTTGCATTAACACTAAGTCTTGCATCAAATACTCCCGATGGTGGCAATGGTGGCAATTCTGCTTCACCTAATGCAGCATCAATTCCATCAGTCGCAGCAGGGTCTAATCCCAAATGCAAAGTCTGGTTACCACCGGCATTATCTGTAACTCCAATTGAAACATCCACCGCCTGGGCTAAAAATACCGACGAAATAAATAAAACAAGGAACACCGTAATAGAAAACTTCTTCATAGTACCTCCAAATTATTATTTTAATTGTCTGTTCGATTTCGGGAATTATTTTATTTAGTTAAAACCATTTTTTTACTTGATGAAAATGAATTACACATTAATCTGTAGAAATAAATTCCACTGCTTAAAGAACTTCCATCCACTTCAACTTCGTATTCCCCGGCAGATAATTCTTTGTTTATTAAAGTGATTATTTCTTTGCCGAGAATATTATATACTCGTAGAGACGTCATATATGACGTCTCTACATTTGGTAACGTAAATTTAATTTTTGTAACAGGGTTAAAGGGATTAGGATAGTTCTGATATAATTCAAAGTTGCCGGGGATTAATTTAATTTCATTACCGGTAATTTTTATTTCAGCTTTATCATTAATAATCCCATTTCCTTCAAATGAATATGAAGCTGATTTCGTCTTCATCTTAAGCACGATTTCGTAGATTACCCCTTCTTTCATTTTACTGAATCCGGCAATTGCAATATTCAAACTTGAATTCCTGGTATTGTATGCGAACAACCAATCATCCGGCAGGGATGAGGTTATTTTTTCAAATGCATAATATTTTTCATCAATATTTAAACTCATTTTAATTGATGAAATATTATCCGGCTGTTTAATCTCTACCGGAATTCTGATTATATCTCCATCGACAGAGATTTTTCCAAGGCAAAGACTATTTGATAAAGTGGTTTTAGGTTCAATGTTCTCAGGATATTCTCCGTGCACAATAAAATAAAGGATCAGGTATGCATCATATGCTCCAATCATTCCGTTCCGATCAATATCGCATGCAAGCGAATCATCTGAACCAGGATCGGGTTTGTTAATTAAACCAACAACACTTTGAAGGATTAAAGATGCATCTATTGCCTGCACTCTTCCATTATTATCAAAATCACCTTTCTTCCTTTCACCTTTAGAAATTGAAAAGACTCCGTTACTTACTGCATATTTGCTGGTGTCATCTGAAAGTACAATTTTTATTTTACAGTCAGAAGAAATTAAATCCGGGACAGTAATCAACTCAACGTTATCATTTAGAGTATTTGAAGCAAGTGAATAGTTATAATTTAATCCGTTATCTGTTGAGAGAAGAATATCTACATTCCCGTAAACATTCTGAGACGACCAGGTAATAGTTTTATTTTCACCAACCAACCAAATGTTGCCGGAATCCGGTGAGTTGATATTAAATTCATAAAAAGAATTAATATCATTTGCCAGAGTTTGCCAGTAATTATTCCGGGTTGAAATGTCAATTAAATGAATATGATCATAGATGCTGTTTGCATTATTAAAGATACGCTGCTGCTTAACCAGTTTTCTTTCATTTACATTTTCAAGTGAAATAAAATTATTGTTCATTTTGGCAAAAGAGATTCCACCCGAAATATCAAGAAACAGCGCGCTCTGCAGCGGAACTAACCCGTCATTAGCATTGAAGTTTACATCTCTTGTTGTAAAACCGTCATCATAAATTGTTAATAGCTGGGTTAAAAACATAATGGGATTATGGAGTGAACTCACTTCAGCTTCTCCTTCTCCGATATTTAGCAGTGAAGGCAAAGAAGTTAACAATGCAATAAGGTTTCCATTGTCTCCAAGGTAATTATCGTAAGCACCATACGTAATAATCTTATTATAATATTTTTCATTCTTGTTCAGATCAGTAAGGTTACCAAAATAATTCTTGATGTTTTCAGAATATGTAATCGTAGTATCACCGGAAGTTGATAATCTATTTAAATCTCTTTCCGTTAGAGTCAATCTTCCGTTTTTTGAAATAGCCGAATTAAAATCTCTGGTTACTGTATTGGTAATAACGCTATCCATATTATCCCATGTCAAATTCAAATCTCCAATTCTCATCATATTATACTGAGATACATCAAACAGGTTGGTAGCAACACTCCCATATTGATTATTTAAAACCATAAAGCTCCAATCAAGTACTGCCATAGGAGCGCCGTGATGTGGAGTTCCAAGTGCTATCAAACCAAGAACATTATCACCCTGGTTGTTATAATTCATATAAGATCTGCTTACCAATCCACCCCGGCTATGACCAATTAAAATTACCTTTCTTCCGGGATGAGATAACAGAACAGATTGAATAAATTCCGACAGTTCCTGGGCGCTTCCGGTGTTGCCATTAAATCCTATTGGAATACTTGTATCTTGTTTCCATACATACACATCATAATTTTTAAAAAGAATCTGATTCTTATTTATGAATGATATTAATGTATCCCAGGCACAATTGGCAGAAGACATTTCCGCATAATCACCATGAACAAGAATGATTGGAATTTTGGATGAAGTTGAAGCAGCCGGATAAACTAATTTTATTGTTTCTGATTTCGTATTTATAACTGCAAGCTCAGTTGTATCAGAACATCCCGAATAATTTTCATCACCGCTGAAATAATATCTTACAGGATAAATACCAATCGGTATATCTCTTAATGGAATATAATATACACTTCCGAATCCCTCATCATTTGTAATTTGTTCTGTTAAAGAAATATCATCTGTTATATTATGCCATTCACCATTAACATAAATCTGAAATATCATTACCTTATTATTGAGAGGTTGCCATTGTAAATCCCATTGATCGAAATACTCAAGTATTGCGCTTAGCTTAACAGCACATTCTCTTTTACATTCGGCATCAGTAATACTTTCAGGATTTATCCTTGTCTGAATTTTTGATTCACCGATCTTAAATCCTCTAACCTCCGACCAATTTGCATTTGCAAAATCAGCCGGGTTGCCCGCTATATCTTTTGCTGCAACTCTCCAGTAATAAACCCCTTCATTAAACTGATGAGAAATGTTTGTTCCGTTCAATTCCGATGACCATTCCAAAGAACTAAAATTGCTTACTTTTGAAACCTCTATCCTGTAAAATGAAATAGCGGATTGACAATTTTCTTCACTTACTGCCTGCCATAAAAAATCAACTGAATATGAAGTCTGCTTATAATCAGCTTTGTCAGCCGGTTGATTCAGAACCACTGTAACAGGATTTTCATTATCATAAACCTGCAATGCACTGGAAGTATTTAGCAGGGTACTGTTCCCTTCTTCGTAAACCTGGAATATGTAACTCGGATTATTTGCTGCTACGTTAAAACCATTCATCTGTTTAGTAGTCTTCGCTGAAATATCATTAATCCATGGAGCAGTCCATGTTGCATAACCTGTCCCTAATAAATTTATTGTTATAGTTACCTCACCCATATAATCATTTCCTGTTGCATCATCATATTCATAAATCTTAGCTGTAAATTTTGAACCGCTTGAATACCCGCTGGTTCGGATATAAATTCTGACATTATCACATGCATTTGCCTGGGTAATTGCTGTAAGTCCAAGGCTGTTTCGCCATTCAGCAGTAGTTACAGAAGATGCAAGTATAAATATTTCATTATCCGAATTATTCAGATGCGTTTTATTTGCTGCAGATAATAACAGATTAAGGATGGAGAGAAATACCACGATAAAATATTTCTTCATGTTCTTCTCTTTTTCAAAAGTATAGAAACTTCACCCTTAATATAAAACATTTTCATAAAAGATATCTTTATCCTGAAAGTATTTTCTCACATCTGTTTTTATTCTCTTGTGACTATGGATAAACAACTAAAGTTAAAAACAACAACATTAACCGGCGGTTATTTTAAGAGCAACATACTTTTTAAATCACGGAACACTTTATCGCCTGTTAAAGAACCAGCGCTTATCGAATAAATATAAAATCCCGAAGGTAAGTCACTACCATCGAATTCTATTTCACTACTTCCTGCGCTTACATTTTGATTTAATATTTCCTTTTCCTCCTGTCCCAGTAAATTATATACTGCAATCTTTACTTTACTATCAACAGGAATTGAAAATTTGATCATTGTTACAGGATTAAAAGGATTCGGATAATTCTGATATAAAATAAAATCATTAGGTGTTGTCAACTTCTCTATGTTCAATAACTCAATTGAGCTATTATTTATACTAATTGATTCTCCAGGCTTAACCAAATCATTTACTATCAAACCGCCAAAAACGTCTGTTATTTTTAATTCAGTTCCTACTACTTTTAAAGTTATAGGATAGTCAGCAGAACTTACTTTTATCTCTTTCACGCCAGCGTCCAATTCTTCTACTAATCTGTTTGTAGTAAACCTGAAATCGAATATTCCATCGGGCGGCAATGGCGGCAGTTCATATTTATCAAGATTAAATTCTTTTTCAGAAATATATAATACTCCAGTCCTGCCGGAGGCATCTGTTAATTCGATACGTGACCATTCTTTGCTAATGTTAATTGTAGGATTATTTTCAGCCTGGTTTTTACTTAATGCGGGAGATACAATTGTTCCGGCCTGATTAGCTTTTACCCAATAACCTTTGCCGCTTTCAAGTGTTGTTGCAGCAACATAACCGTTATTATATCCATAGAATGATGAAGTTATTATTCCGGCAGGGACTGTATTTATATTACCCACCGAATAATTGTTTTCATAAATACCAACGATATTCCATCCTTGCGAAAGTGAAACATCACCGGCAAATTTAGTACCGCAAACATTAATCGTGTTAGGATTAGGATATTTCAACCAATAACCTTTTCCCTGTTCAAATGTTGTTGTAGTTATGTACCCGTTATTATAACCAAATGCATTTGAAACAGCATCAGGGAAAATTGAAGCAAGAGTCATATCGGTCGTTAATAATGGGACAGAAATAATATTCCAGCCATTGAGCAGAAAAACATCACTACAAAGTGCACCGGAATTAATATCAATTAAAGGAGAAACACAGTAATTAGAATTATTACCTTCTTCAGTTTCAGGAATACTGTTATATAAATCCAAAATTACTCCATAATAATATTGTCCGTCGGGAACACCTGTCACAGATCGGATTGAATTATAGTAGTAATTACCGCCGGGAGCAAACTCAGTCGGATTTAACCATTCTGCAATATTAAAATCCTCCGCAGTAATATTTGCATCTGAAGAAAGATATTCACCAATCCAAAAACCATCTGCTGGAATAGTACCTGCAGTTCCGTTATTAGTAATAGTAAAATCATAATGAATCTCGGGAATAACAGGATCGGAAACAGTTATAGCAGAAACCGACAGATCAAAATTATCTGTTGGTATGTTACCTACAGTTATTTTAGGGTCACGTAATATTTCCGAATTGTTTGTTTCATTAGTCTCTGCTATATCATTATTACAATCAACAACCACACCTAAAAAATAAATACCGTCCGGGATACTATTAATAGTAATATTCCGGGTTCTCACTAAAGTTCCACCCGCAATTATTTCAATCGGGTTTAATCCGGAAAATATTTCGAAATCTGTACTGGAAAGGATTTCATCGGCAGACAAGTAAACTTTTGTGGTGAATGAATTTGCACTTATTATTCCGCTTGTTCCACTGTTCAGTATATCAAAACTGCATGATATATCCGGTCCAATAGCATCACTAACACTTATGGATGGAACAGACAGATCAAAATTATCCGTTGTTCCTCCGCCAACTTGAATTTGAGGAGTGGAAAGTGAAATAGTATTATTAACCCTGTCTACATCAGCAATAGCGTTAGTATGGTCAAGAATTACTCCCAAATAATAATTACCATCAGGAACGCCACTGATTGTAAAAGTTGGTGCAGAACTCCATGTTGCAGATGATTCAACCTGGAATTCATTTATAAAACTATAAATCAAATAATCCGATCCAGTAACGGTTAAATCTTCTGACAAATAAATACCTGTATAGAAACTATTAATTGGAATAGTGCCGCTGCTTCCGATATTTACACAATTAAAAGAGCATTGAATTTCCGGTCCGATCGCATCAAAAATTTCAAGACCGGAAACTGATAAATCAAAGTTATCAGTTGTTCCTCCACCAACTTGTATTTGTGGAGTAGAAAGTGCAGTTGTATTATTACCTCTGTTTAAATCCGCTAAGGCTTCGGTTGGGTCAACAATTATTCCCAAATAATAATTACCATCCGGAACCCCGCTAATTGTAACTGTAGGTGAAGCATTCCAGTTGTATCCTGGTGTCATATCAAAAGGATTCATACTGCTATTAATTAAATAATCCGATGTAGTAACATTTAGGTCATCCGACAAATATTCATTTATGTAAAAACTGTTTGCAGGTATAGTTCCACTGCTCCCCATATTAATAATTTCATAATGATATTGAATATCAGGTCCGGTCGCATCATAAATTTCTAAACCGTAAACTGATAAATCAAAGTCATTCGGCGGATTATTAATTATCACTTCCGGACTGTTGGAAGCTCTTGAGTTATTGTATTCAATCATTTCCAGCACAGTATTTTCCGGATCGACTATTGCACCCAAATAATACGTGCCGTTGGGAAAAGCAGAAACATTATAATTGTTAATCGTGAAAGTATTATTTTCTCCGGGAACAAACGTCGCGTTTTGCCAGTTGTTTAGTATCATATCTGATGTGGTTATTTCAGCATCAGTTGATAGATATGTTGAAAGATTAGCAGTTACATTACCAGTACTGGATTGGCACAATACTCTTACATTGTAAGATATTTCAGGTCCTTCACCATCAGATA
>CAZIDB010000197.1:0-9090 GCA_964537965.1 uncultured Melioribacter sp.
TTTGAGATTCCCGTTCTTAATGATATAACATTTAATGTGGAAGAAGGAGAATTCCTTACACTTATGGGACCTTCCGGTTCCGGCAAAACAACATTATTAAACTTAATTGCCGGAATTGATAAACCGACCAAAGGAAGTCTGACGATAAACGGAACAGACATAGCTTCACTAAGTGAATCTGCTCTTGCAAAGTGGCGGGCAAATAATATCGGTTTCATTTTCCAGTTCTATAATCTTCTGCCGGTTCTTACCGCTTATGAGAATGTTGAATTGCCTTTATTGCTTACTAAGCTATCAAAAGCCGAAAGGAAAAAACATGTTGAAACTGCTTTAAGTATCGTAGGACTTGGCGACAGAATGAAGCATTATCCAAAACAACTTTCCGGTGGTCAGGAACAGCGTGTAGCAATTGCAAGAGCTATTGTAACAGACCCTTTAATTCTTGTTGCAGACGAACCAACAGGTGACCTTGATAAAAATTCAGCTAATGAAATTATGACTCTTCTTGAACGGTTGAATTCAGAATTTAAGAAAACGATTGTGATGGTTACTCACGATCCGCGTGCTGCTGAAAAAGCTCATGTGATACGTCATCTTGAAAAAGGCGATTTGGTTTAGGAGTTATTATGAGAGTATTAAAATTAATTTTTAAAAACGCACAACGCCACAAGCTAAGAACTTTTCTTACTGTTCTTGGAATTTCAATTGCCGTAATTGCATTTGGTTTGCTGCGCACAGTTGTAACTGCATGGAATGTTGGTGTAGAAGCATCTGCAGTTAACAGGTTGGTTACACGTCAGGCGGTTTCTTTTATCTTCCCGCTGCCTTATTCTTACAGGGAAAAAATTCTGCAGATTGACGGTATAGAAAAATTATCTTTTATGAATTGGTTCGGCGGAGTTTATAAGGATAAAAACCAGTTCTTTGCTCGTATGGCTGTTGATGCCGAAACTTTGTTTGATGTTTATCCTGAATTCCTTTTATCTAAACAGGAAAAGGAAACTTTTATAAATGAAAGAAACTCCTGCGTAGTTGGCCGTGATATTGCAAGACAATATAATTTTAAGATTGGCGACGTTATTTCTCTTGTAGGTGATATCTATCCCGGCAGATGGGATTTTGTTGTAAGAGGAATTTACCAGCCGAGGGATAAAACGACTGATGCAACGCAAATGTTCTTTCACTGGCAATACCTTGATGAAAGAATGAGAACCGAAGCGCCGGGACGTGAAGGTGATGTTGGCTGGTATGTAATGAAGATATCCGATCCGAACCAGGCAGGAAGAATTTCTGCACAAGTGGATGCTCTATTTAAAAACTCGCGTGCAGAAACCAAAACTGAAACCGAACGCGCTTTTACCCAGGGCTTTGTTGCCGCTACAAGTTCTATCGTTACGGCGATGAATGTTATGTCTTTTGTAATTATCGGGATAATTTTACTTGTACTCGGCAATACGATGATTATGGCTGCACGCGAAAGGACAAGGGAATACGCAGTCTTCAAAACACTTGGTTTCAATGCCAAACACTTAACTGGTTTAATTTTTGGCGAATCATTGTTAATATCTGCTTTGGGCGGAGGAGTTGGACTATTATTAACATTCCCGATTGTTTCATTCTTTGAACAGAATATTCCGAAAGGATTTTTCCCTGTATTCCAGATTGAACCTGTAACAATAATATTAGCGGTTTCATCCGCAATTCTTGTTGGTATTCTTGCTTCAATATTTCCTATACAAAGAGCATTAACCACAAAGATTGTTGACGGATTCAGACACGTAGGCTAAATCCTTTTGGGAAAAATTTAAATTGAAAAATTATTTAATCGAATTTGATTGATAGAAATTTTAAACCGGAGTATAAATGAAGATTCCATTAAAATATTCCTTAAGAAGTTTTATGACGAGGAAACTCACTACTGGTATAACTGTTCTGGGTATTACACTTGTGGTTTTTGTTTTCTCGGCAGTACTAATGATGGCTTACGGTATTCAGAAAACTTTAAGAGCCACCGGAACAGATGATAATGTTAAAATAACCCGCAAGGCTTCAAACGGAGAGATAAGTAGTTTGATTGACGGAGAAACGCAAAACGTTATTAAAACTCTTCCGTACATTGCCAAACAACCGGACGGGCAGCAGATTATTTCAAGTGAACCTGTTGTAATTATTAATCTTGAAAAAAAGACCGGTGGTTTAAGTAATGTTACGGTAAGAGGTGTGTCAGAGCCGGTTTTCAGGCTCCGTCCGAATGTTCAGCTTCTCGAAGGCAGAATGTTTAAGTTCGGTGTAAGAGAATTAATAGTAGGGCAATCAATATTTAAAAGATTTAATGGAGCGCAGATTGGAAGCCAGGTTAAGTTTGCAGGCGACTTGTGGACTGTAGTCGGTGTCTTTTCCTCAGATGGGAGCGGCTTTGATTCTGAACTGTGGGGAGATGCTCTTCAGTTGCTTAATTCATTCAACAGGGGAAGCACAATTTCTTCTGTTACTGCAAAGCTTCAAAGCGCTGAAAGTTTTGAAAAATTCAAATCTGCTTTTGAAGCTGAAAGAAGGTTACAACAGTTCGAAGTAAAAACTGAGCGGAAATATTTCGAAGAACAATCTGAAGCAATGTCGATGTTTATACAAATACTTGGCATTTTCATAACGGTAATTTTCAGCTTCGGATCAATAATCGGGGCAATGATTACAATGTATGCAGCAGTTGCTAACCGTACTGTTGAAATCGGAACACTTCGTTCGCTTGGTTTCAAACGCAGGAATATCTTATCTGCTTTCCTGATGGAATCTTTAGCAATTGCATTTGTCGGTGGAGTGCTTGGATTATTAATAGCTTCACTTCTGCAGTTCTTTTCTATTTCTACATTAAACTTTACTTCATTTTCTGAACTAGAGTTTAGTTTTGCTTTGTCGCCATCAATAATTATTTCGGCTTTGCTGTTCTCTTTGTTTATGGGATTTGTAGGTGGCTTTCTTCCATCTGTCCGTGCAGCAAGAATGAATATTGTAAATGCGTTGAGAGAAGGGTAAGATGATATAAGATGGAAGATGGTAAATGGAAAAATAAAATAAGAGAGGTCTCCTGGCTTGTCTAAGAGACCTTGAAATTCTACTTCAGCATTATAAATGTCTTCGTATCAATAAAATCATTCGTTTCAGTCCTGTCAGAAGTTACATTCTGACGGACTAATATGAATTGATGCAAGGGATAAAAATCACTTTCATCAGGATGATGTAACTGAAATAATTTACATTGGAGGAACAAGCCGAGGCGAATCCTTTAGCATGGAAAATAAAAATCGTCAGAGAGTATTCTGCTGTCTCAGTAAAAATATTTTTTTTCTGCCTTGCACCATATCCTTTTTTTTTATACGTTTTCGCCGGAAAAATTAAGGTTGTTTCTAAAATCATTTTGTTAAGCGAGCAGGGTTCCTATGAAATATTATTGTTGCCCATTTTCTATCTTCCATTTCTTTCCAAATAAACATTCATAAATTATTACTTTAGGGTTTATATGTGTAAAATATTTGCAATGATCTCACTGCTGTTTCTTTTTTTTAATCTATCTTGCAAAAAAACACCAACGGAAAGTGAAAATAAAATAATTGCGTTTAGTAGTAGAGATTATGTGTGGACTGTAGATACCATAAAATTACCCGACCCATATCCGCAATTCCAGACTATTATGTTTGCGTTATGGGCAGTTGACACAAACGATATCTATGTAGGTGGTGGCAATTCCTATGTTTATGGACAACTTTTCCATTACGATGGTAAAACCTGGAATATGATTATTTTGCCAAAGTACAACTATGGCGAACCTACTTTTATGGACATTTATGGCTTTGGCAAAAATGATATTTACTTTGTCGGATATAATGGTTATGAAATATGGACAGAAAACAGATGGACAGACAGCAGCATAGTCTATCATTACAATGGTTCCAATTTTACTTTTCCTTTGGTAAATAAAGGGCTTGCTTTTAACACTATAACCGGAACGCAAAACGATATGTATGTTGCAGGTTCAAGTAATGATGGAGAAAACATATACAGGTTTGATGGGACAAAATGGGAAAAAGAAGATTTCAACATTCCAATACCCGAAGGTTTTATTCGATGCATTATTCCATCCATTCTAAAACGAAGAGATGGAACAGTTTTTTTGAATGTAGACTTTTACAAACCAGTTTTTGCAACAGTTAGCTATAACCAGTTTATTAAAAGAGATAATGCATGGATAAAAGCTGATTCTCAATATTTTGATGCCGATAACATTGATCCAAATTACATGAGTAAATGGGGGCTAAAATTTTGGGAAAGTCCAAATGGAATACTTTATTCGGTTTGGGGCGGTGGAGATATATTTAAATATAACGGAGCAACGTGGGATAGAATGATTAATGGAGACCTTATTGGGGTTAATTGTATGGATGGAACAGATGACAATAATTTGTTTGCAGCAGGTAATGTTGTAGTTCATTTTAACGGAAATGATTGGTATGAATTTAAGGAACTAAGTAAAAAATATGGAGAAGCATGGGATATTCAATGCATAAAAAACGAAGTGTTAATTTTATTTACTGATTATAAACTCAGTTATGTTGTAAAAGGAGTTTTACAAAATTGATATTGTATTCATTAAGAATACAATAATTAAAAACATAATAAAAACCACGGAGGAAAAAATGAAGCACATATTATTCATTCTTACTTTTATTTTATTTTCGCTAAGTGAAGTGATTTATCCACAACTTCCAACCATAATTTATCATGTTTTTGATAATCAATTTGGGGATGGCTCAAGTGGTAAGCTAATAAAAGTACGAGATAGTAACAGAAATGCACCATATACTCATAGTTTAAACCAAAGCAGCACTTCTACTTATCATGCATTTCCTGTTGCAAATCAAACGGTAGTTTATAATTCTCAAAGCTATAAGCAAGAATTTTATAACTGGCTTACATCAGGTCAAACTGTTAACACAGATGAGGATTTCAATATACAACCTACACAGGATATATGAATAATAATGTTATTAATGTGCCTCATACAGCTCGTTTCCACAGTTTACATTTTTTAACTATTAGATCTAATTTGGTCTGGTATGGTGATCATACTGAACAAGTTACTATAAATTATAAGAGTAATAATGAAAACCATAACACCCCCTGCCAAAAGGATATATCCGATACAAATCCTATATCTGTTACTTTTCTGAATGATTTTTGGTACGATAATATTCATTTTTATGTTAATGAAAGCAATCCGAAATCTTTTACAGCATATTATAATGATGCAAACTCATTAAATCTTGCAATGACTCATTAAGGTATTCCTGAATGGCCAAGTTCAACACCAAGAAATTTAACATTTGCACCGGAGAACTCAGGTTCCAATACCCGTGTTAAATTAACCTGGCAGGAACATCCGAATCAGTATGTTTCTAAATATGAAATCTGGAGAAGCGTAAGTGGCACAGGCACATCAAGTAAAATAGCCGAAGTTGACAGGGGCACAACAAGTTATATTGATCCTGATTATTACTATACTTATAGCGGTGCTTGTACAGTACAAATGGTTAATTATGATGTTCGTGCTTATTACTCAATAGAACAAACAACATCACCGGAATCATTCCAGACGGCCAAATTAAGGCATCCAGATTCACAGTCTAAAAGTATATCCGATGTAACAACAGAAATAAAGGATTATTCGTTATCCAACTATCCCAATCCATTCAATCCAACTACAAGAATAGAGTACCAATTACCGAAGGCAGGAGAAGTTTCAATAAAAGTTTATAATTCTCTTGGCAAAGAAGTGGCAACCCTTGTAAACGGAAGACTTGAAGAAGGAAAATATACAACGGAATTCGACGGCTCAGATTTATCAAGCGGAATGTATTTCTATGTGTTACGTGCAAACGAAAAAACAATAGTTAACAAGATGTTGTTGATAAAATAATATTAAATACGGTGGAAATCTTCTCCCGCCGCATATTTCATATTAACAAGGTTTTAAGAAAATAATTTTTTGTACTGCCCAGCCATAATGTAATTGAAAAGACAAGGTTAATTCTACTTCAGCATTATTAATTTCTTCGTATCAGTAAAACTATTTGTTTGTAACCTGTAAAAATAGATACCGCTGCTAAGTGTTGAGTTAGCGCTGAATATCTTTGTGTAACTTCCTGCTGGCTGAAATTCATCTACTAAAGTTTCAACTTCTTCTCCCAGCATATTAAATATTTTCAGGTTTACTTTTCCTGCTGATGATAAATGATATGTAATTGCTGTTGATGGATTAAACGGGTTGGGATGATTCTGTTCAAGTTTATTTGTTAATGGAATAATTGGATTATCTTCAACTGAAGTTGAAATATTTTGAATGGAAAGCCAATTTAAATTAAAACCTCCCTTAGTGGCAGCCACTTTTAATACCTGTTCACCTGCTGTTAAACCAATTACCTGTTTAATTGTAGCCCATGTTTGTAATCCGCCGGTAGATGAAATTGTACGCGAACCAAGAATCCTGTTACAGCTTGAAAGAGTGATTTTACCTTGTGAATTTGCGCTTGCAACGCGAAGATTGAGGTAGTAATTATTTGCCTGTGTTACATTGATTATATATTCAATCCAGTCTCCATCGTCTATGCCGGATAACTGGAAAACACCGTAACTGTCGCTTGTAGGTTCCGTTACTACACCAAACATATCACTGTAATTCTCAGCTTCAATTATTCCGGGGATAGTTACAGCAGCTGGAGTTGTCCAGTTATATAATTTAAAAGAATTGAACGGCTGCAGTGTACCATTATCTTCAGACTGAATATTTCCGGACAGATAATTTATTGTAATTGTATCTCTCGGATTAAATGAATTATCAAGCTCAAGAACCAATGTAGTGTTATCTATTCTGCTTACGGATGCATTAATTCCTGTGGTGTAGTTGTTATTATTTACTGTGAATGAAAACTGACCGTTTGCAGTTGAAGGATCCTTCATATCTTTGTTGAAGGAAAGTTCAACATGCTTTCCATCAGTCGTAACTATTCCTGATAATAAAATTGGAACAGAGCCAGCCAGAGAATTATCGAAAGAAGTAATTCCGTATCCGTATTCATATAGAGGATGATAATCAGCATCACCAACATTGATTGGAATCTGATCCATACTTACAGGCCAGGAATTAGACAGCAATCCTTTCGGATTATAATCTCCGAACAGAACATCAGTAATTCCTTCACCTTCGGTACCGGGCAGCCAGGCTGCAATCAACGCATCTGTATAATGAAGTATCTGTTCAACAATCATCGGTCTGCCTGAAAATAAAATGACAATTACAGGACAGCCGTAACTTTTCATCTTCTTAATTAATTCAACATCACTTTTTTTAATGCTCAGATCCGTCGCGTCACCGTAACCTTCCGCATATGGTTCTTCACCAATAACTACAATAGAATAGTCAGCGCTACCGGAAGGGAAATCTCCAATTTGTGAGTATTGAATATCGGCAGCGGGAGCGGCTTTTTCCATTGCTTCAAGAAATGTTGTGCCGTTTGTAATATCACCTTTACCGCCCTGCCAATCAATTGTCCAGCCGCCGCATTGGTCACCCAGGTTATCAACATGATCACCTGCAAGATAAATCTTAACATTTGATTTTGGTATTGGTAAAACATTATCCTTTCTTTTTAAAAGAACCATTGATTCTCTTACGCATTGTCTTGCTACTGCCCTATGTTCAACTGAACCTATTAATGGTAATAAAGATCTGTCTGCAAAAGGATTTTCAAACAATCCCATTTTGAATTTAATAGTCAATATTCTTTTTACAGCGTCGTCAACTCTTTCCGTGGAAATTTTTCCTTCCGAGATTAAACTTTTCATATTGTTCAGGAATTCTCCGTAGCGATAAGGGAGCATAACCATATCAATTCCGGCGTTTATAGATAATTCCACTGCAGTTTTATAATTACTATTTACCTGGTCAACTCCTGCCCAATCGGAAACAATGATTCCTTTAAAGCCTAATTCATTTTTAAGAACATCCGTTAGCCAGTATTTATTTCCGTGCATCTTTGTTCCGTTAATACTGTTGAATGATGCCATAATGCTTCCGACGTTTGAATCAATAGCGGTAATATAACCGGGTAAGAACAAATTTCTGATAGTTGTTTCATCGTCAATGCAATTGCCCTGGTCATCACCGTTCAGTGTTCCGCCATCTCCAAGATAATGCTTTGAGCAGGCAAGTATACTTGAACTTGTTAATGAATCGCCCTGAAAACCTTTTACGGCAGCAGCACCTAAAATTTCTGCAAGTTCGGGAGTCTCACCAAATCCTTCATAAGTTCTTCCCCATCTTTCGTCTCTTGTAACTGCAATGCACGGAGCAAAAGTCCAATCTACTCCAGTTGCTGCAATTTCCAATGCAGTAAAGCGGGCAGCCTCTTTTACCAGTTCGGGATTTCGCGTACAACCTAATCCGATATTATGCGGAAAAATAGTAGCACCGATAACATTATTATTTCCATGCACAGCATCAATACCATAAATCATTGGAATTTTTAAGCGGGATTTTAGTGAATATGTCTGCAATGTATCATAAAGGTCTGTCCAGTTGATTGGCAGATTTCCTTTTGCGGGATCAGAATTTCCGCCGCTTAGTATCGATCCGAATGAATATGTTGCAATGTCATTTAACTTGGTATCAACTTCACTCTGATCAACCTGCATCATCTGCCCGATTTTTTCATCAAGTGTCATTCTGCTCATCAAATCATTTACACGTTCATCAACTGGTTTGGTCGGATCTAAATAGACCGGAGTTTGAGCACTCAACTCAGAACCACTGAACATCATTAAATAGAAACACAAGAATTCTAAGACTGGTAAAACCTTTCTCATCTAAATTATTCTCCGAGAAATTATGAGACAAAAATAGTTCTTTTTCATATAGATCAGAACTTATGAACCAACTAACGGAACAAATAAAATGCCGCTTGCCTGATTACCTTTTTAAGTGAATTGTTTAAAATCAGTTTGCCTTTTCTTTATTGAAATGATATAGTTTTATTTATT
>CAZIDB010000198.1:0-9036 GCA_964537965.1 uncultured Melioribacter sp.
ACTTCAATATCTTCAGCATGCGCATTTGCAACAAACTCCTTAAGAATTGAAGCTGTAGTTTTTGTACCCCCGCTTCCTTTAACCAGGAGATAAACTTTATTTACATAGTTGTCTTTTAACGTGTTAACTATTGATTGAGTGCTTTGCGAACTAAGCGCACTTCCCCACATCCAGATACCTCTTGTTACAACATTTTTATATTGGGCGAACAATTGCATTTGAAGCAGGAGAAAAGTCATTGTAAAAATCAAAGTATATGTGACCAATTTTTTTTTCATTATTTTTTCCTGTAATAAATTTTGCTTGTAAATTAATTACACTTAAGCGCCGGAATCTTTTGCCGGGTATCTTTTATTTTTCAGCTTCGTATATTTTTTTAAATGCCTCTTTAATTACACTCCATTGCTCATCTGATGTTGTACCGTACCTGAACGAAACAATACCATACGCATTTCCATCAATTGCATTCTGAATTTCTTCTTTTACTTCCTGCGGCGTTACACTATCAAATGTCTGAAAGCCCGCAGATATTTTGCAGTGAGAATTTACTTTTCTTACTGCACTTTCAGAAACTGTCTTTAACCATTCAGTACTTTCCTTATAACTTTTGTAGTATGCCATAGGACTTATTTCATCGAGCAAAGGAGAGTTGAGTTTATAATCCTGTGAATAGTGTACATCTGCAAAATTTGAATCGACAGCGCCTTCGGGCATAAATGCGGCGTTAAGCTGTACTTTAGGTTTAATACTTAAAATTAATTTTTTAATTGAACTGACATAATCATAAATGATATTTTTCCTCATTGTCACCCATTTAACAACATCATTATCACCATTTGCATACAGGTTAATAAAACCTTTTCCAGAGTAATATTTGTAATCATCATTAAAAAGTTTAAGCAAACGTTCTGTATTACATCCCAACGCTTCTGCTTTTTGTAAATGATCTTTATCTAATGAATACACAAGATTCGTATACCGGATTACATCAAGATGAATTCCATCGCAATCAAATTTTTCAAGGAAATATTTTATATTTTCCAGCACGTATTCCTTATATCCCGGGTAGAGGAGATTAACTTTTGAATCATTCATTGGATAAGGAACAGCGCTTGTATCAGGTTTTGGAGCATGATAAATATGAGCCTCAGGATTAGCTTTCAGGTACTCACCATCTTCAGCCACAATATACCAAAGGTGAATTTCAATATTTTCTGCATGAGCTGCCCCTATAAAATTCTTAAGCAGTGTTTCGGAAATTTTTGTGCCCGCACCTCCTTTAACTAAAAGAAAAACTTTATTAACGTAATTTTCCTTCAGTTTATTTATAACGTCTGCACTTCCTTCTGCGGCAAGTGTACTTCCCCATAACCATACACCTCTTGTTTTGGCAACCTGCTCTTGAGCGAGCAAATGTGTACTGAAGAAAACTAGAACGCACAAAAGAATAATCATTAATATTTTAGTTTTTACCATTATATTTTCTACGTAATAATTATATATGTCTCCTTAAACCAATATGAAAAATTCCCCTTTCCTTTTGGAAGAAAGGGGATGGAGGAGTTCATTATTTAACGAGAGTCATTTTCCTTGAAAGAACATTATTACCTGCAGTAAGTTTATATATGTAAGTTCCGCTTGATAAATTTGAAGCATCCATTGTAATGCTATGAGAACCCGATTCCATGGTTTCATTATTAATCAGGTTTAGTACAACCTGTCCTAACAAGTTATATACTTTTAATGAAACACCTGATTTATTCGGTAAATCAAATTTTATTGTTGTAGCAGGATTGAAAGGATTAGGATAGTTCTGGCTTAAACTAAAAGTAATAATATTGTTTACGTTTGCTTCAACTTCCTGTGAATAAGAGTAAGATCCCTCATAATCTATTTGTTTCAATCGGTAAAAATAATTACCATTACTTAAACCCTTATCTGTAAATGAATAGCTTTGCATCTGGCTTGTTGTGCCTTTTCCATCAATAAATCCAATGGTTTTATAAGCATGTCCTTCTGATTTTCTTTCTATTTCGAAACCTTTATTATTTGTTTCGGTAGATGTAAACCATTTGAGAGTTACCTTATCAGAAGATGCTTCAGCTGAAAGAGATGTCAATTCAACAGGTAAAACTGTTGCATAATAATTTTTAATAATTGCCCATTGTTCATCAGTAGTATTTCCAAACCTGTGACAAACAACACCATAACTTCCACCTGTAATAGCGTAATTGATTTCCTGCTCCACCTGCGTGGCCGGCAATGAACTTGTTTGAATGCCTGTTGTAATTTTGCAGTTTGAAGCAACAAGAGCTTTAGCTCCTTCTGTAACTGTTTGTACCCAGGCTGGTGTTGAAGAATAATCTACAACAAATGCAGTCGGCATAATTCTGTCTAAATTAGGTGAGCATACTGTATAATCCTGTGAATAATGAACCATAGCGTCATTATTTAATTCGGGTGTAAAGGAAGCGCTTAATTCAATTCCGGGTTTTATTTGTTGAATCAGGTTTCTGATTGCAACTATATATTCATTAACAATGTCTTTTCTCATGTTAACCCATTTAACTATGTTGGGATCACCTGAATTGTAAGAAGCAATCCAACCAGCACCGGAATATGTGGAATAATTTGAAATAAAGAGTGCTAGTAAACTATCCGTATTGCAACCAATGCTTTTAGCGCGATCTATATGATATTGATCGAATGAATAAACAAGGTGATGATACCTGATATTATCAAGATGAATACCATCACAATTAAAATTCCTTAATAGCCATTCAATATTTCCAAGTACATATTCTTTATATCCAGGGTATAGAAAATTCATTCTCCCGTTGGCATCGTTTGTCATTGGATACGGCTTATTATCATTTGTTCCCGGTTTAGGACAATGGAAAATAACAGCATCCGGGTGGGCATTCATGTATGCAACGTCCTGAGATATACCATACCATAAATGAACTTGAATACTTGCATTATGTGCAGCAGTAATAAAATCTGCCAGTAAAGTTGAATCAATAAGTACTCCATTTGTTCCCTTAACTAAAAGATACACCTGGTTAACAGCGTTATCTTTTAGTTTAGTTGTAACGGTTTCAATTCCCTGTGAACTTAAGGTAGAGCTGTACAAGTAAATACCCTGTATATTTTCAGATGTTACAGCAATAAGAGAGGTTTGCACAAAAAGGAATGCAGATATAATTAAAAATAATCTTAGTTTTACATTCATTTTATTTCTCCTTAAAAAAAACTTATCCGGCAGTTTTAATCAACAGACTACCGGATAATTACATTATAATTTTATTTAATTAACATCATTTTTTTAACAGAAATTAATTTGCCGGATTCAAGCTGATAAAAATAAATTCCGCTAGTAAGTTTTTGGGCATTAAAATTAACAAAGTGTGTACCAGCTGTCATTTCCTTATTTAACAATGTTGCTACTTCACTTCCTAATACATCAAATACTTTAAGTGTGGTAAAACCTCTTGCCGGTAAACTAAATTGTATATTGGTTGTAGGGTTAAATGGATTCGGAAAATTCTGAACTAACGAGAACTCTTTGGGAACAACTGATAAAGTATTTTCGACATCAGTAGTCCACACTTCCCACTTAGCTTTCTTGTCTGGGAACCAGTTTAAATCTCCAAGCGGAAAACCACCGTCTGCACTGGTAAGCAATGTTGAATTTGTATACGAAAAATCTTCCGGTAAAGGCCAGCGGGCCGGGAATATACCTCCACCTTGTGGATTATAAAAATATGCATGAGCGCTGCCCAGTGTTCTGAATACAGAAATATAGTTTACAAGGGAATCAACCATTTGCATTACACTACTATTATAACCAGGATCTGTTTCAACATTATTTTCCTGCACCAGATTTGGATACTGTGCATCATTGTTGAAGAATGCCAATGTTCTATCATTCATCCATACCGGAAGTTCAACATCTGAATGAGCTTTCATTTCATCAATAACAGACTGCGGCCAATAGTAGGCGTTGTTGGAAAAATTGATTCGTCGGTTTTCATCTGTAATGCCGTAAGTGTTAGCTATATCAGTTGGGATTGTATCTATACTTAAACCAGCAGATAGACGTTGTCCATCCCAATCATAATAACCCTGCTGACGTTCAAAAGCTGTTTCGCCGCAGGAAGCAGGACTAAAGAAAATATTATTCTTAATAACAGCATTATTTAAATAAGGAGCATAAAAAGGATTTGTATGGTTGATAAATAAGGTATTGTGTTCAAACCTAACATATCCCACATAATTTCTGTTTGTGCATAAGAAGTAAGATGAGCCACAGAAAAATGTACTATTAACTATAGAAATTGTATCCATGGTACCGGTAGCCGAGTTAAAAAAGAACTGACCGGTAAATACACCGGACCAATTATTATTTCTCCATATACAATCTCGTATAAACACCGAAGACTTGGTTCCAGAATTGTAAATACCAGCAACTTTAAATGCTTCTACAATGCAGTTCTCAATTGTAAGTCTTACTCCTTCAGATGGACCTATATAAAGAGGTCTGTCAGAGCTATTTCGCTGATCTGTTGGAGAACACCCCTGGAAGTAAAGATTTTTAAAGTATGAATTTTTGTTAACTTCAATTGAAATTCTGGGAATACTTCCATCCGCTAATGGAAACGGAGCAATAACTGGTGGCTGAACAGATTCATCATCATTGGCTACTAAGCTTAAGGGGAAGTAAAAATAGGTCCTGCCGCTTAGCAGGTAAATATCTCCTCTTTTCAAACGATACACACGGTTGATGTTATTTCTTTCACCGGTTGCAGTAGTATCACCAAAAATATATCTTGAAAGTGCATCAACCGGACCTTGAGAATCAATGCTTGGTACATCTACAGTATCCGCAACTTGTGCAGGCAACGGTATTTGAAATAATAAAAACAACAGAATACTAAAAAACAATAATCTTTTTTGCATTTAATTTCTCCTCGTATTTTTATTTTTTGTTGAATATTTATGAGTAATAAATCCAATAATCTCACTTTACATTCATTTGATCCTATAACGAACACCTAAGTCTGCACCTTTTCCATAGTACTGTTCAGATGTAGCAAATCCGTTACCCGCATTTATATTTTTGTCAATTGCGCCAGAAATATTCGTCAGGTTAAGAAAAACCTGAAAACCAGGCCATGGTAATTCTTGTTTAATCGAAATATCCCATCTTAAAAAGTCATCGGTATTTTCTCTAAGTTCAGGCCAGAAGTTGGATGCAATAAAAATATCTGATTGGTAAAGCATTGAAGCACGAATCGAAAAGCTCTTATAATCATATCCAAGTGAAAGATTGAGAATATCATTTGGTTGCGAAATCATTCTATCAGTATAGAATGTATCAATCTCTGTCTGCACTATCCATGGTGGCTTAGTAATAAATTTGCTTTCAACTACAGTTCGGGGATACTTGGCTTCTGATTTTATATGTGTATAGTTAATATCTAAGACAATGCCTTTTAGAAAACCTGGTAAATACCAGAAGTTTGTTTGCCAGCTAACTTCAATTCCCCATAGGTCAACAGGATTTTCATTATTCAAATAAGTATAAAGAGATTTACCTTTTTCTTCGGAAGACATACCTATTATTGTAGGATCTAAAAGAATTTTACCGTTAGAAGCGAATATCATATCTTGAATTTTTTTCTTAAATCCGCCTACTGTAAATAAACCGATATAGTTTTCATGGAAAGATAAATACAGATCTAAATTTTCTGAATGAGCCGGTTTCAATTTATAATTATTCCAGGTTACTGCATCCGAACCAATATTATATCTTGGAATTATTGTATTAAAATCGGGTCTGGATAATGTATTTGTATATGCAAATCTTACATCGAACCACTCAATTGGTTTTAATTTTACATGTATTATCGGAAGGAGATTTGAATGCTTGATTGTTGTGGTCGTGTCCCAATGCGAATATTTAATCTGGGAAATACCAACGGTTGAATTTCCATCAACAGCAGTATAAACATTTTTTACCTCTTCATATCTTAGTCCTGCTACAATTTTCAACCAGTTACTGTATTGAAGATCTGTCATAACAAATCCGGCTTTGTAATATTCCTCACCAGAATAATCTGAGGTTGTTGAAGAATAATCATAGTAACGGTATGCTTCCCTGTTTCCACCAAGACCTTCCAGTACATCAACAACATCGTGCATAAGACTTATACTTGCTGCATGATTCAATGTGTATTTTCCTTTTAAAAAATCATCATAGGTATAATTGTTATCAAGAAACATTGAATAAGGAAGATTAAGACTACCTGCAGAAATAGTTTCTTTCATCCATGGAAAAGCATTTAAGATTGCATCTCGCGCATCTTGTCCACTTCCAGAATTAAGGAATCCACCTTTAGCGTCATAGTCAAAGGATCTGTCTTTATAACTCATTTTACCGCCAATTTTTATTCCTGCAGAAATTACATTGAAGAGATTAAAATTTCTGCTAAGATTAATATTAGCGATTAGTTCTCGGTCTTTGGATAAGTCGTTCGAGCGGAATACATCGGTTAGGAAAGTATTATCAAGACTATCTACAGCGTAGTAAGGCAATTCAGATGGCTGAATTGAACGGCTTACTTTTTTTAATGCCTTAGATTCCTGGAAAGTAAATAATAAATAATCAGGAGTTTTTTGTTCTGAATAAGAGTGAGAAAATTCGGTTTCTAATTTAAAGAATGGTAATTCCTGAGTATAGTTCAAAGAATTTATTAATACGTTAAGTTTCTTCTCAGTATCAGAAGTGTTATATGTATGTGTACTTGCATCGATATTATAATTTTCGCTTCTGGATTGTAAATCGGTATTACTAAGGCTTAGGAAATTATTCAATATTACAGAACCATTTGGTATGCGGTAATCGGCAACAACAGTACCACCATAACGATTTTTAATCCTGTTTGCGTCACTTAAGTTTAGGCTATTAATATCAACTTTATTAATCTGATTTAATTTAGGAGCATTAAGTTCATAACCTGAACTCATCGAATTTGAGCTTCTGTTTCTTTGTTCAACATCAAACTGTACAAACAGACCGAAATCATCTTCAAAAAATCTTGAACTACCGCTTCCAACAACTTTATAATCATTGTATTTGTTTTTTAAATCGTTATAGCCACCCTGTAACAGGAAATCATACTTTAATCCTTTTTGTGCCTCCTTTAATTTAAAATTAACCGTACCGCCAATTGCATCTGCATCCATATCAGGAGTAATTGCTTTGGTTACTTCAATGCCTTCCAGCATATAGGGGGATATCATACTTAAATCTACACTGCGGTCATCAGAATCAGTTGAAGTCATTTTTACACCGGCAACCTTAACATTATTATATTTTGGTGCCATACCACGAATAACAACTTTGTTTCCCTCGCCACCACTTCTTAAAATTGATACACCAGGTAAACGTCCCACTGATTCTGCAGCATTAGCATCGGGAATTTCTTGTATACGTGCAGATGAAACAACATTTACAATTGCATTAGAAGTTAGCTGCTGGTTGATAGCTTCAATTTGACCTTTGGCCTGGGCAGTAATTACAATTTCCTGTCCTTTAATTGATTCCGGTTCGATTTCAAAATTTTTCTCAATAGATTTATTAACAAAGGTTTTTACTACGGTTTCTATTGTCTTATAACCTATATAGCTTATCCTGATAGTTAAACTATCTGCCGGAAGGTTTTTTACCGAGTAATTACCGTATATATCAGTAGATGCGCCGAGGCCGGTACCAACTACAATTATATTAGCACCAGGTAAACCTTCACCTGTAATCTGGTCGATTACTTTTCCATGAAGAGATGAATTATTCTGTGCAAGCAGGTTTGTACTCACAGCAAAAAAAATCATTATGATAATTAAGAGATTGAATTTGAAAATACCGGTATTTCTTTTTCTCATGGCAATTCTTCTCTAGTTGGAGATTAAGTTATTATTAGATCATTTATATGAATTAATTGTTATCATTAAAATCAATTGATGAATGACTAAAAGTAATTGCAAATGTTAAGCTCACATTTTGTAATCAACAAATTTTCAAAGACTGAATAGGTTTAGCATTTATATAACGAGTATAGGAAGAACTAATTAAGATTATTCACAGGTTAGTGACTTTAATAGTATCCGTAAAATATACTCGCTTAACAATCATACTACCGAATAAGTATTTATTAGAACATTGCACTCAGTAAGGATTTTGCAAATCGATATTGAGAAATTATTTCACTTATCTAACACGTTTCTGTTTGAAAACTCAAAGCATAATTAATCAGGTCACTTCTTATATATGATGACTCATCTGGCTGGTAAATATATTTTTCTTTATGTATGTAAAATTTGTTTTCGGTATAACGTGAGTATGAGACTTGTTTAAAGCAGATAAAAGCTTTACTTATTTTTTTTATTACTGTTGAATGTAATTCTGCTTTTTGGGTTTGTACTAGGTTCGAATTGTAATTGCATTTAAGCGACGGTTTTACCTGAAGAAGAGTTTTGAAAGTCTTGTTATCCTGAGAGTTAAAAATTAAAAGAAGCTTAGCAAACAAATAGGCTAACAAACTAAAAAACAAATATTGCATATGAATTGGATAACCTAAGGAAATCATTTCTCACTCAAAAATTACTATCACTAAAGTTTTATTCTTGCATAAATTCATTTTCTATTCAGAGTTTTACTATTTCTGATATGCTAATTACTTAAAAAAAATAAAATTATTAATAAAAATGAAATTATTTTTTCCAAAAAATCTATTTAATGAAAAATTTGTTCCATTTTGTGATAAAATGTATTTCCTGCTATGTTCTTAAAGAATAAAATTTACTTAATTATTGTCAGCCTTATGGAATTTTATAAAAGATTTATGAGTAAATGAGGTAAGATATTTATGGGCAGTTAATAAGAAAAACTATTTGAAAAATTCCGAATGAATATCAAATCCATATTCTGATTCGATCTTTTCTAACAGAGAAAGAGAGGTTAAGGAAGTGGTTCTG
>CAZIDB010000199.1:0-5738 GCA_964537965.1 uncultured Melioribacter sp.
TTGAAGGAAGATAAACTCTGCAATCCCAGTATTGAAACCCATCTACCGACATAGTGGATATTGGCAGCCCGGGAATTAAAAAGAGGATAAACCAGGCAAGACCGAAGAAATATTTGCCCCAGGTTATTTTTTTGTATTCGAGAGGCAATAACAAAATTATTATGAAAAGAATAATACCGCTTATGGTTAAATAGAGGTTGTAATCAGGAAGCACTTTTAATCCAAATGGAAAAATTAATTTTGATATAAACTCAAATGGCATCGGTAAATTTTGTAATGCGCCCGACGGATAAATTTTTTCGGGGTTAACCTTACCTGCCATTAAAAATCTGATTATGATATAACAGCAGAGTGGAATAAAAGCAATTACTGAAGCCGGAATATTTTTCTTCCAATTCTTATTCAATATTAAATACAGGCTTGCAGCAAAAGGTAACATAACTGCCACCTCTTTTGATAATACTGCAAACAAAGCAAAAATAATATAGCGAAGCAAAGAAATAATTCTCTTTGATTTTATATAATTCAAAAAAGAAATAAATGAGAGCAGTGAAAATAGTGCGGCAAGAATATCACAGCGGCCTACAATCCAGTTAACTGCATTTGTATTAATAGGATGAACAGCAAAAAAAGCTGACAGTATAAATGAAATTTCTCTCTTCACATCCAAGGTCATAAAGAACCTATAAATTAGTATGCAGACCAATGAATGCAGCAAAAGGTTTGTTAAATGAAAGTAGAATGGATTCCCCGCTCCAATCAAAATATCAAACAGAAATGTAAGGTTAGTAATTGGTCTGTAGTACTGACCGCCAAGGTACTTGTTTACGAATGCATTTGTAAAATCATTAAGCCCCGGATTTAAATCATTAAAGAGTTTGTAATATTCAATTATATAAGAATCATCAAGCTGAACGAATCCGGAGAATAAACCGGGGAAATAGGGTATTACAGAAAGCATAAAAATAATAAACTGGAAAGGCAAAGATTTCCCGGATAATGAAACGTTTATTGTTTTATATAATTGAAACATTTTAAGTATTCATTAAAGAGAGGCAGCAAAAAATATTTTTAATAAATGTACCTTTAAAATAAAAGCTTAGTTCTCAAAAATTTTTCCGAAACAAGACTATTAAATAAGAATGTATTGCGATTTCAATTTACAAAAATTTTGGGGGAATTATGTTAAATGATTGGTTATATCACAATGAATTTGTTTTTTCACTTACAAGGTTACTTTATTAATTATTAAAAATCTTTTTCCCTTTATTGGTTTATTAAATCATCAAACCTATTTTTGAATAATATTATTCCGGGTTGTAAAACATGATTGAAATTTTAAACATCAACAAAAGCTATAACAATAAAGTTAAAGCAGTAGATAACCTGACCATTACTATTCCGGATGGAGAAATAATTGGATTTCTTGGTCCAAACGGTGCAGGAAAAACTACAACTATTAAATTATTAACGGGAATTCTGAATGCTGATTCGGGTAGTATTAGAATTAACGGTTTAGACATAAATGAAAAACCGGTCGAAGTTAAAAGACAATTCGGATTTGTGCCTGATAGCCCCGATATGTTTTTACGTCTTAAAGGAATTGAGTATTTGAATTTTATGGCCGATATGTATGATGTTTCCACAACAGACAGAAAAGCAAGAATTGATGAACTGGCTGATAAATTTGAAATGACTTCCTCCCTGTCCGCTAAAATACAAAGCTACTCGCATGGTATGCGGCAAAAGATTATTATAATCGGAGCATTAATTCATGACCCGCTTGTTTGGATACTTGATGAACCAATGACCGGTCTCGATCCAAAATCATCATTCCTTTTAAAGGAAATTATGCGCGAGTATGCGCAGAAAAACAGAACAGTATTTTTCTCGACGCATATTCTTGAAGTTGCAGAAAAGATCTGTGACCGCGTCGCTATAATAAATAAGGGAAAATTAATTTCTTTTGGCACCATAACCGAATTAAGAGAAAAGTTTAAGGGTGATGAATCACTTGAAAAAATGTTCCTTGAGCTGACAGAGGAAACAGATTAGAACACTAATAACACTGATGCCGCAGATTAACGCATAGCAGAGATTATATGAAAAAATTTATTGCATTAACAAAAGTTTTATTGAAGAACAGCTTTTCAACATTTGCCTCCGGTAAGAACAGAAACAAAAAAAATTTTCTGTACATGGCACTAATTGCCTTAAGTATACTTCCGATGGTTATCGGAATAGGTACATCAACTGCAAGGATGTATGACCTGTTTGTTCAGTTAAGACAGGAAGGAATATTAATAGCATCAGGATTTGTTTCAATAAGCATTTTAATTCTTGTATTCGGAATATTCTACGTAATAAACATTTTCTATTTTGCGCAGGATGTTGATACGCTTGTTGCTCTACCGCTGAGGGCTAACCAGATAACCTCTGCAAAATTTACAGTAACACTTTTGTACGAGTACCTTACAGTTATACTTTTTCTGCTTCCGCTTATTATTGCATATGGAATTAAAAGTTCAGGGGGAATCCTTTTCTATTTATACAGTTTTTTACTTTTACTTGGAATTCCGGTAATACCACTTGCTATTGATGCATTAATAATAATGTTTATCCTGCGGTATATAAATATTTCAAAAAGAAAAGACCAGTTTAGAATTTTTGCCGCGATCTTCGGAATATTGCTTGTCTTCGGAATTAATTATGTAACATCAACTTACCTTAATGCACAAACCAACCCCGGTAAAGTTATGGCTTTGCTTCAGGCAAGCAAGAACTCCCTGATTAATACTGTTTCAACAATTTTTCCTACAACAAAATTAACTACTCTTACATTACTGAATTACGATAGCTACCAGGGTCTTTATAATTTATTCCTGTTTTATGTGGCAAATTTATTTTTTATTGCTTTGTTCTTATTAGCCGCTGAGAAGTTGTATTTCAAAGGGGCCGTTGGTGGTTCTGAGGTTAGTTCACCGGCAAAGTTGCTTCATAAAGATGAACTAAGAAAAATTTCCGTAAAGAATTCTGCTTTAAAAGCTTTTACATTGAAGGAGATAAAAATTCTGTTCAGAACTCCGCCATATTTTATAAACTGCGTACTCACTAATTTCTTGTGGCCATTCTTATTGCTATTTGCTTTTGGCGGAGTAGGAAAAGATTTGGGAAGGCTCCAGGCTTTGCTTAGTAAAAGTAATCCGGATTCAATTATAATTGCTATTGCACTTGCAGCCGGTTTATTCATTTCAGCTTCAAATGGAATTACAGGTTCGGCAATTTCACGGGAGGGAACAAACTTTTTTGTAAATAAATTTTTGCCGATCAGTTACCGCGAGCAGATATACGCAAAACTTTTACCCGGAATACTTCTGAGCTTTAGCGGGACAATAATTATTCTTGTTGCTGCTGTATTTCTTTTAAAGATATCCCTGACAGTTTTAATTGCATGTATAATTCTTTCTCTGCTTGGTATTTCATTTTCTGCTCAACTTGGATTAATTCTGGATATACAATTTCCCAAACTTATCTGGGATAATGAGTACAAGCCGATAAAACATAACTGGAATGTCGCAATTAATATTTTAGTTTCCACAATTCTTGGTGCTGCAGTAGTTGTTGTTACTATAATGCTGGAACTTGATCTGGGGATGACTCTGATTGGATTTAGTCCTTTACTGCTTTTTCTAAACGTTTTGATTAATAAAATTCTTTTTACTGTTGGCTTAAAATCAATTGCAGGTATAGAAATTTAAATTGCTGTTAAAATTGATATAGAATCCTCCTGCAAACTTCACAGGCAAAGTTAACTATTGACTTATTTTCCAAAACCACAGTTTAACTATAATTGCTTAGTTTCTTTTTTCAACTAAAGCCATACTAATGTTACTTATTCTTCTCCTTAAGTCCGGAAAGATAAGTTTCCTGTTCTGCTTTTGCCGGCTTTTATAATTCTGGCCAATTGTATTAATCAACTGAGAAGACCAATACTGGTTTTCCGTTATTTCTTTATATGATGGGACGTAAATATCATTATGCTGATTAAGATATTTCCTGTATCCGCTCAATTCTCTTTTTATTTTAACAATGTACCACATCATAAACCAGGCAAAGCCAATATAAACTATTTCCATATTCACCTTAACATATTGTTATAAATAATAACGTTTCCAAAATATTCTTTAGTTCCTGTTTCATTTAAATTATTCTACAATTCCGTTCTGCTTAAATATTCTAATTGATTTTGTATATTGCTATGCGCAAAAACAACTATTTACTTTCCGAGGATAATATGAAGAAAGAAATCACATTAATAATCTTTTTGTTTGCTTTCTTATTTACTGCTTGCTCAACTGTAAAAGAAACATCAAAATTAAAAACTCCAGCCAATGATTTGTTCACCTTAAAACAAAAAATTCAGGAACGTTTTGATGATTCTATTTTTGCCAATGCACATTGGGGAGTGTTGATTAAATCCTTAAAAACTGGTGAAACCTGGTATTCCAGGAATGCAGAAAAATTATTCATGCCTGCTTCAAATGAAAAGATTCCAACAGCAGCCGCAGCCTTAGTTACGCTTGGTCCGGATTTCACTTTTGAAACTTATCTTAACTATGAGGGCGAAATAAAAGATTCAATTATTGAAGGCAATCTTGTTGTTTACAGTAATGGTGATCCTACACTTTATACAAGGTTGGGTACAGGTCCGCTTAGTTTGTTTAAAAGCTGGGCAGCAAAATTATCTTCACTTGGAATAAAAAAAATTAATGGAAATATTATAGGAGACGATAATGCGTTTGAGGATTATCCCTACGGTTATGGTTGGACATATGACGATTTTGATGCTTACTATTCTGCAGAAATTAATTCACTTCAGTTAAATGAAAACAGCGTAGATCTTAAAATTATTCCACCGTTAACGAAGGAGGAGAAATTAAAAATTCTACCAAATTTACCAAGCAGCTATTATCAAATTGAAGACATTACTACTATTGGAGATACCGGCAAAACCAATATAAGAATAAGCCGTGCCTTTGGTACCAACACTATAAAAATAAGCGGTTATGTAAAAGCAGGAACAAGAGAGTTTGAGGAAACTCCAAGTTTATTTAATCCAACTTTATTTTATGTTACGGTTCTGAAAGAAGAATTAGAACGAAACGGAATTAAAGTAACAGGTGAACCAAAAGACTGTGATGATATTCCGGAATGGAAGACATCAATTCATAATTTAAACCTGATTAATAAAAACAATTCGCCGTTATTTAAAGATATTGTTGCTGGTTTGATGAAGCCGAGTCAGAATCTTTATGCCGAAACATTCACACGCGTACTTGGATGGAAGAAAACTGGTATCGGTTCTTTTAGACAAGGAAGTAAAGTTGTCGAAGATATACTAAGACAATTTGGTGTTCAACCTGGTACTTACGCTTATAAGGATGGATCAGGTCTGTCACGCTATAATTATACAAGCCCGGAAATACTTGTAAAGATTTTAGAAGGAATGCGTAATCATCCATATTGGAATGATTGGTATAATTCGATGCCAATAGCCGGAGTTGATGGCACACTTAGGAACAGGATGAAAGGAACACCAGCCGAAGGAAATGTTCACGCTAAAACAGGAACGATTTCTAATGTCCGCGGCCTTTCCGGTTATATAACCACACTTGGTGGCGAGGAACTTGTGTTTTCATTTCTTGTAAACAGTCATTTACGCACTTCTTATGAAACAG
>CAZIDB010000199.1:5838-8957 GCA_964537965.1 uncultured Melioribacter sp.
GAACTTGTGTTTTCATTTCTTGTAAACAGTCATTTACGCACTTCTTATGAAACAGAAATGATAACCGATGATGTTCTAAAAATGTTAGCCGAATTTA
This sequence comes from uncultured Melioribacter sp., assembly GCA_964537965.1. Taxonomy (GTDB): domain Bacteria; phylum Bacteroidota; class Ignavibacteria; order Ignavibacteriales; family SURF-24; genus SURF-24. The sequence continues at coordinate 5,936 of CAZIDB010000199.1, forward strand.
AACCTTTGCCTTAGTATACGTAATGAGAAGTATAATCTGCCAATATTTTTCACAATGTTTCAGTAAGTAGTTGTATAAAAGTTATAATGATTTTTTAAAAAACAAAGCATTACCAAAGAGAATTTAATGAGTATTGTAGTCCATGAAGTAAAAAATAGGAACGAATTAAAGAAATTTATTTTATTCCCTTTTTCACTTTACCGTAACAACAGGTTTTGGGTTCCTCCTCTTATTTTTGATGAATTAAAAACTTTACGTAAAGATAAAAATCCCGCATTTGAATTTTGTAAAGCAAAATACTGGCTTGCATACAAAGACGGAAAGATTGCCGGTAGAATTGCAGGCATTATAAACAACCGTTATATAGAAAACTGGGGCAATAAATTTGCACGCTTTGGCTGGTTAGATTTTATAGATGATGAGGAAGTTTCCCGATCTTTAATTAATGCTGCTGAAGAATGGGCTAAGGAAAATGGTATGACTGCTGTTCACGGCCCACTTGGTTTTACTGATTTTGACGCCGAGGGTTTGCTTATAGAAGGTTTTGAAGAATTAAGTACTTTCGGTGCAATATATAATTATCCTTATTATGCAGATCATATTGAAAAGTGCGGATATAAAAAAGATACCGACTGGATAGAATTTCAGATTCAACCACCGGCAGAATTACCGGATAGAGTTAAGCGTATATCCGAAATCGTCTTGAAAAAATATAATCTGAAAATTCTGAAGGCTAAAAAAGCAAAGGAACTGCTTCCCTACGGCAGAGATCTTTTTCATATAATAAATGATACATACAAAAATCTTTACGGCTTCGTTCAATTGTCCGAAAAACAAATTGATTTATATATCAAACAATATTTTGGATTCATACGCGCTGAATATGTTCCGGTGATATTAGATAGCGATGGAAAGGTAGCCGCCTTTGGTATTACAATGCCATCATTATCAAAAGCATTACAAAAAGCAAACGGCAGACTATTTCCATTTGGATTCATACATATCTTAAAGGCTATGAAGAATAATGCATATGTCGATCTTTATCTTACCGGTGTGCGTCCAGATCTTCAGGATAAGGGAATTAACGCAATTCTAATTAGTGAGATGCAGAAAGCATATGCCAAAAACAAAATAATATTTGCAGAAACTAACCGCGAGCTTGAAACTAATTATAAAGTACATGGTCAATGGAAAGATATGAACGGAAGACAACACAAAAGAAGAAGATGTTACATTAAATATTTATCCTAGTTGCTTTGGATTGTTTAGCCAGTCCATACTATCAAACAAGAACAAGGAATTTAATTCCGAATTTCAGGAACTCAGAAATATTAAATCCCTCGTCCAAAATTTTAGATTAAGTGTTTAAATTTTTGATTCAATTGCCGGTAAATATTCAAGCGAATGTGCTGTATTTTCTTCGTAACCTTTAACACCCATTTCGGGTATATCTAAACCATCAATTTCATCTTTCTTCGCAACGCGTATTCCAAATAATTTATCCTGTAATTTGAAAAATCCATACATCACTGGGAACACAAATGCTATGCAGGTAACTGAACCGATAATCTGAGCAACAAGCTGGCTTGCATCTCCGTAAAATAATCCTTTAACAGTCCCGCTTACACCATTCCAACCATCTCCGTATGTTCCGTCTGCAAATAATCCCAGGGCAATTATTCCCCATAAACCGTTAATACCATGCACTGCAATTGCACCAACCGGGTCATCAATTTTCAATTTCTGATCGATATAAAAGACAGCGATAATTACTATCACACCTGCAATTGCGCCGATAATAAATGAAGAAATTGAATTAACAAATGCACAAGGCGCCGTTATTGCAACAAGGCCTGCAAGCATCCCGTTAGCCATCATACTTGGGTCGGGTTTTCCAAACCGCCACATCATATAAAATGTTGCAGCCAATGCCCCTGCACCGGATGCAATCATTGTATTTGTTGCGGCAACCGTTAATCGTAAATCGTTTGCGGCTAAAGTTGAGCCGGCATTAAAACCAAACCATCCGAATGCAAGTATAAAAGTTCCTGTAATTGCCATAACAAGATTGTGACCGGGTATTGCGTTAGAACTCCCGTTTTTGTTGTACTTGCCTATTCTCGGGCCCAATATCAGTGCACCTGCAAGCGCAGCCACTCCACCTACCATATGCACAACCGAAGAACCAGCAAAATCAACATGGCCATGACCTAACCCGAAATTTACACCGAGTTGAGATAACCAGCCACCGCCCCAAACCCAGTTGCCGAATATCGGGTACACAAACATTGAAATGAAAAAGGCAAAGAAGATGAACGAAGAAAATTTCCAGCGTTCGGCCATTGCACCAGTCGGAATTGTAGCTGTGGTATCCATAAAGACCATTTGAAACAGGAATAATGCAAACACGCCAACGTCATAAACGGAATTGTTAAGAAAAAATCCGCCTGAGCCAATAAGTCCAAACGTTTTACCAAACAAGTTTACTGAAATTTCATTTGCCAATCCGGGTGTTCCGCCCAAAGCTGAAATTGATCCAACACCGCCAAACATAAATGCGAAGCCGCATATCCAGAAACCTATCATACCAATAGCATACACAAGAAAGTTCATACCCATTGTATGTGCAACATTTTTTGCTCTTGTAAATCCTGTTTCAACCATAGCAAAGCCCGCCTGCATAAACATCACTAAGAATCCGGCAAGCAGTGTCCAGATAATATTTGTTGCAATCCTGTTGTGACCAACTGCATCAGCAATTTCACTTAATGTGGGTTCTCCTTGCTTTGCGGCCGGCACATCTTTTACTGTACCTGTATTTGTTCCGGCAGGATCTGCTTGTGCATTAAGAACAGAGGGACCGGCCAAAATGATTGTTGTAAGAAATATTGCCACAGCAATAAAATAAAAATTTATTCTTGACATATTTTTCTCCTATTTTTAATTAAAATAAAAAGTAAAACCCACACCAAATGCCAGGTAACTTATATCCTGGTTTGGGTTAACTGTGTAGGTTACAATT
>CAZIDB010000200.1:0-8945 GCA_964537965.1 uncultured Melioribacter sp.
ACTCGCTTTTATTTAACAGAAGTGTATTCTCAGTAGCCTTTGATATTAGAGCCGGAGATGCAGATCATTTTAACATGGTTCCTCATCCATCTTATACAAAAACTACTTTTATGATCCCGGGAAATTCAAATTCATTTTATGATAAACCGATTGCAGTGCTAACCGGACCGGGTGCAGTTAGTAATGGTGATTTTGAATCCTGGAGGATGAAACTTCATTCTAATACTAAACTTTTTGGAAAATCATCTTGCGGTGCATTTGCTACTTCTATTGTTTATGATTTGGATAATACGGATTGGTTTTTCTATTTAACTTATGGAAACAGCTATCCTGTAAACCAACCCAAGCAATATCTGGTTCATACTGATTTGGCAATAGATGAAGAAATCTGGCTTACGAAAGAAGGAGTAGTTAATGGGCAGGATGATGTGGTAAATAAAGCAGTTGAGTGGATTAAAACTTCAACATCTGTTGAAGAGCCGGAGAAATTTAAAAATGACTTTAATCTAATGCAAAATTATCCTAATCCGTTTAATGCAACAACAAAAATAAAATTTACCGTCCCAATAAAAACATTGCGATCAACTGAAGGGAGAACGTCTCTACAAAATGTTAGGTTAAAAGTGTATGATGTACTTGGAAGAGAAATATCTACATTGGTTGATAAAGAAATGCTGGCTGGGACTTATGAAGTGGAGTTAGATGGAGATAAATTGACAAGCGGGATTTATTTCTATAAAATTGTTTCAGATACGTTTACAGAAACTAAAAAATTTGTGTTGTTAAAATAAAATTTATTTAGTTGAAATAGTGACTTATACTTCTTGTTTTGGAAAAAGTGAATTTAATGTTAGCTCTTCTGAAGGGAAGAGGAAGATTTGAATTCCTAATAAAAGGAGTAACACATCCTCAACTATTTTTTGTATTCCGATGGTTTCTCCGCCTGTTGTACTAAAGCAGCCGCAATCAATGTTTAAACCGCGGAAAAGACTTACTGTAATTAAAACGATAAAACCAATCAAAAAGATATTTATGATAAATGCGTTTTCTTTTAATGCTACACCAAAGATAAGCAGCAAACCGGAGACGAATTCAATCCACGGAATCAGGATAGCCATTGTGTTTATTGAGAACAGCGGGAAAATTTTATAATTGTAAATCGAGTCGGCAAAACCTGATGGATCGGAAATTTTTTCAATTCCGGCATACACAAAAACAAATCCAAGTACAAACCTTGAAGCAAGGAGAAAATATTTATTTGAAAACAACTCTTTCATTTCTCACCGGTTCCTGTTGGATAATTTGCTGCCTGCCATTCATTCCATCCTCCGAAGAAAATGAAAACATTTCTATATCCCAATTCATAAAAATATTCTGCAAGCTTTTCACTCATCTCGCAATCATCTCCACCGCAATAAGTAATAATAGTTTTATTCTTTGGAATTGATTTTAGGATCGGATTACTTTTATCAAAACTATATTCAGGGATATTAATTGCGCCTTTAATATGTCCCTCGGCAAAATCCCATTTATCACGCGAGTCAATAAAATGTGCCATGCCTGAATTGTAAAGTTTAAGCGCCTGAGTCAGTTTTATAAATGTGGGTTTACTTGTCTTTGGTAATGTATCTGCCTTTGTTACTGAATTATCTTCAGAAGAAATTGCTTTGGATTTTTCCAACTTTATTTTAGATGAATCAATGGCTTTATTAATTTCATTAATATTTCTGGTATCTGCTTTTAAGTGTACAGTTTCGTCGTATTGAAAAAGAGAATCCGGTGCCCATACAATTTTTTTCTCTTCTCTTAAAAATCCTATTCCTTTTGGATTAAAATAATTATAGGCAAGACCGATAACCGAACTTAATAAAAGGATTGCAGCAAAGATTTTATAATTGATTCTTAGTTTCATTGGTGTCAAAAATAATAAAATTCATTTCCGGCAGCAAGAATTATAAAACTTTTCGGGGTAAAAATATTGTTAGATTTATTTAAGTAAAAAGTTTATAATTGACTGTATAATTGACGAAAATATTACAGATTTTGAATTAAGAATTTTTAGGCGAAGGGAGTATTTTTATGTCCTCGTTTTCTTGTCCGCACTTAAATTTCAGGACGGAACAGTGTGAGCGGTTAAATAAAATCTGCGTACCGGGCAGACCAGGTTGTGTTCTTGCAGGTAAAGTTCAGTTTGCTATTCCCGCCAAAGAGAGAATAAAGGAAAAAGAAAAAGAGAAACCTTCTTCAAACATAAATAAAAACAAACATTAACTTGTAAATAGATTTTTGAAATGACGATTCTTGAAGGAATACAATTAACAACTGAATATCTTGAGAAAAAAGGTGTTGATTCTGCAAGGATGAATGCAGAGCTTATGCTTGCTAATATTCTAAAGTGCAAAAGACTTGATCTGTATCTCCAGTTCGACAAACCGTTGAAAGATGAAGAGGTGTCTTTGTATCGTGAGTATCTCAAACGGAGAAGTCAGTTTGAACCGCTGCAGTATATTCTGGGTACAGTTGAGTTTTATGGATTGGAATTTAAAGTGAATCGCTCTGTATTAATCCCAAGACCGGAAACAGAAATTCTGATTGAAACAATACTTAACAATACTTCAAAGGATTTGTCTGTTACTATTCTTGATATTGGAACGGGCAGTGGAAACATACCAATCTGTCTTTCTAAAAATTTAACATTAGCTAAGATTTCTTCAATTGATATAAGCGGAAGCGCAATTGAACTTGCGAAGGAGAATGCTGTTCTGAACAGAGTAAATGAAAATATCACTTTTGTAAATACCGGGATTGACGAATATACTCCTGATGAAAAATTCGATATAATTGTTTCCAACCCGCCGTATGTTTCCAAAGATGAGTATCAGAATCTTCAACCTGAGATATTAAACTTTGAACCGATTGAAGCAGTGACCGATAATAATGATGGATTCTATTTCTACAATTTAATATCAGAGAAGGCTAAATCTCTTTTAAAGAGACCAGGCAGTTTGTATTTTGAACTTGGTGCAGAATTATTTCCTGAAGTAAAAAATATTATGGAAAGCAATGGATTTTCAAATGTTACTATTAAAAAAGACTATCTTAATATTGAAAGAGTTATTTACGGAGAATTAATTTGAGAGCACTTGTACAACGTGTTTCCGAAGGCGGAGTTTATGTAAGCAAAGAGAATTATTCTGCAGAAATTGGAAAAGGAATGGTTATACTTCTCGGAATTCATAATGATGATAAGGAAGAAGATATATATTTTGTAGCTGACAAATGCTGTAACCTAAGAATATTTGAAGATGAAAATGAGAAGATGAATCTTTCCTTAAAAGATATAAACGGTGAGGTGCTTATTATCTCTCAGTTCACTTTGTATGGTGATTCAAGGAGAGGAAACCGCCCTGGTTTTACGGATGCCGCCAGACCTGATAAAGCTGATGACTTCTATAAAAAATTTATTGCGCGGGTAAAAGAAAATTTAGGCGATGAGAAAGTAAAGGCAGGTATCTTCGGAGCAATGATGATGATAAAAATCATGAACGATGGTCCGGTAACAATATTGGTGGAATCAAAATAAACTCATCCCTCGACTCCGCTCGGGATGCATACCATGCATCAGCGGGAATGTATATTAAACTTAGTTTGGGATTGGAAAATGTTTTATATTGAAAATGAAAGAAGAACCAAAGTTATTTTGTTTATTATTCTAATTACTTATGAAGTGACAGTAAATTGAAAAATACAGTTTGAATATGCACTCAACTCTTTTAATATTTTTGGATGGAGTTGGGATCGGCAATCCCGATCCTGTATCAAATCCATTCTTCCGATATCATTTCAGGTTTCTGAACGATATCTTCGGTCAACCGCCGTCACTTCAAAATCAATACTTTTATTCAAATGGAAATTATCTTTTTCCGACTGATCCATTGCTTGGTGTTGAGGGTTTACCACAAAGCGGAACAGGGCAGACATCAATATTCTGTGGAGTGAATGCACCTCAAATTGCCGGCAGACATTTCGGACCGTTCCCGCATTCAACAACAATTGAAATACTTAAAGAAAAAAATATCTTTCATGAATTCAGAAAGCGAAAACTGAAATCAACTTTTGTGAACGCTTATCCTAAAATATTTTTTAATTATATAAAATCCGGTAAAACCAGATTAAGCACTACAACATTAAGCTGTAACTTGAGCAATATTCCTTTACATAAAGCAGAAGATGTAAGGAAAGGTAAAGCACTTACTGCAGAAATTACTGCTGAGCGATGGGTAAGAAAATTAAATTACAAACTTCCTATAATTAAACCAGAAACTGCCGCAAGAAGATTATTAAGGATTTCTTCACAAAATCATTTTACTGCTTATGAATATTTTTTAACCGACCACCTTGGACACTGGCGTCATAAGGAAGAGATGGAACATATCCTGGATATACTTGATAGATTTTTATTTTTCATCCTGACGAACATTGACAGAAAAAATACTACTCTTATAATTTGTTCTGATCATGGCAACCTTGAAGATTTATCTATTAAGATGCATACATTAAATCCTGCTCTTACAATAACAGCGGGAAAGTATGCGAAAGAACTTTCGGAAAGTATAAAAGATTTAACCCAGATTAAACCGGCAATAATGAAATTCTATTAGAGATTGATTTTAATAAATCAATCCGGTAATAAATTTCCAATTCAGGATAAACTAAATGAAAGATTATCCTTTAATAAAGGTAACAATCTTCTATGTGGCCGGAATAATTTCAGGCAGGTTTATATCCGCTTCGGTATTACCGGACTATATTTTCTATTGCGTTTTTGCAATTCTTTCTGTCATCAGCTTTATAATTTTTCTGCTTAATAAAAAGAAAACATCTGCAGTGCAAATTATCTCTTCTTTTTGTTTCGGGATAATTCTGATCTTCCTTGGAATAATTAATTATAATCTCTCTTTAAATGATGTCAAACCATTTCCATTTCAAAAAACTAAAATTACAGAAGTTATAATGTTTGGTAAAATAAGTGAGATTGAACTTGACAGAGAATTTGAAATAAGGATTACTATTAATACTGATTCTATAATTGCAGGCAACCAAAAGTTTTTTTTGAATCATAACTTTTTGTGCAGGGTAAGAGATGAAAACAGGAAAAATTTAAATGGGATTTACAACAATTTAAGAGTTGGTAATTACATTTCGGTTACAGGAACAATTACAAAAGGAAGAGAAAAAAGAAATCCCGGTGAATTTGATTATCAGAATTACTTAGAGCAAAAAGGGATAAGCGGAATACTTACCTCGTATAACGCGCTGGATTTAAAAATAATTGATTCAGCAAAAACTAACTTTGCAAATGTAATCCTGTCATTTAGAAAATCAATTGATGAAAGAATATCAGAGCTTCACTCACCCGTAGCTGCATCATTATTAAAAGGATTGATTGTTGGAGACAGAAGTGAAATAAGTGACGAAACCAAAACGGATTTTATAAACACAGGTGTAGTTCATGTTCTTGCCGTGTCAGGTTTGCACGTAGCATATATACTTTTAATATTCTTATTTGTATTCGGCAGATTCAGTTTAATAAGCAGAAACATACTGACAATAGTCGGATTGTTTGTTTTCATCTTCATTACAGGTTCAACAGCGTCGGTAGTAAGGTCAGCAATTATGGGAATGGTTATCCTCGTGGCAATTATAACTAACCGGTCAACAAATATTTATAACTCGCTTGCTTTTTCCGCAATCATAATTTTATTTTTTAACCCCGGAGATTTATTTGATCCGGGATTACAGTTGTCATTCGCAGCGGTAATATCAATTGTTGCACTAGCACCATTCTTCAAACGAAGGATTGATTCGCTTAATCTTAATAAAAACTTGATGAGAAAATTTCTACTGTTTTGCACTGTTTCTCTTGCCGCACAAATTGGTACAATTCCTTTCACATTAATTTATTTCAGAAAACTTTCACTTATTTCTCTTTTAGCAAATATCGTCGTTGTTCCATTTACCGGTGCGATGATAAGCTTAGGAATACTGACTTTATTTCTTAGCGTTATCTGGTTCAAAGGAGCTTTAATATTTGCGGCGGTAAACAACCTTGCAACTTATTTGCTGTATGAAATCAATCACCGGTTAAGTGTTTTCAGTTTCTCCCATTTATCAATCACTCAATTTTCATTACTAGATGCACTTATTTTCTATTCAATTATTTTATTGTTCTTTTTTTACTATGAACGATTTCAAAGTATCAAACCCAAAATAATTTTATTTATTCTGTCCTCAATGCTCATAATATTTTTAACTTCATTAGATGATAAGGATTGGCTTCCGGAAAATAAGCTTTCAATTTGTGCGATTGATATTGGTCAGGGCGATTCTTTCCTTGTTAAATTTCCAAATGGTAAAACAGCCTTAATTGATGCGGGTGAAGCAACCTGGTATTTTGATAACGGAGAAAGAATTATCTTTCCACTTCTGCATTACCTTGGAGTAGATAAAATTGATGTTGCTTTCATCTCTCACATGGATTCTGACCATTATTCAGGTTTCGTCTCTTTAATTCAAAATGGAATTATTAAGGAAGTTTTTAAACCAAATCTTGTAGAAAATAGTGAAGATGATAAACGGTTCGAATCATTTTTAAGTGAGAATAAAATTCCTTTTCAACATTACCAAAAAGAAAAGATGCAATTTGGTAACTGCAATATTTACATTCTTAATAATGAAATGATGGTAAATGATAAATCGCTTAGCATGAATGACAGGAGCGGAATACTTAAACTTGTTTACGGAAAAACAAGCTGTATTTTTACCGGCGATGCCGGAGTTAGAAGCGAGAAAGTATTAATAAAAAATTACAACAATGAATTTTTGGAATCCGATATACTTAAACTTGGTCACCACGGTAGTAAAACAAGTTCATCAGAAGTATTTCTAAAAACTGTTCATCCTGAATATGCTTTAATAAGTGTGGGACAAAACAATAAATTTAATCACCCTTCACCAATTGTTCTGGAAAGATTAAATTCTGCTTCAATTAAACAGCTAAGAACAGATATTTCCGGTTTCATCTTGCTGCAAAGCGATGGCGATTCAATTGATGTTATAGATTGGAAAGAAGAGTAATCTCAATTGAATGATGATATGATTATCTTTGTTGCAATTATATTAAACTCACCCCTTCTTCCCCTTTCTTATAAAGAGAGGGGATGGAAGTAGGATATAATTAGAGGGGTGAGTTGAAGTGAAAAGCATTGTTATTATGGCAGATAATAATTTCCTAATCCACTATCAATGTCTAATTTTTTTTGAATTCTCACTGAATCAGTATAAAAATCTCTAAACTTTTACAGTTATAAATTTGGTTTGCTTTCATTATCTTTGCGGCAAACATATTCCGGTTAACCGGATTTACAATTTAATTCTTTGGAGATTCTATGGAGCAATCCACAAACAATTCAGAACAGAATAATCTTTTCAAAGGGGTACTTAAAGAAATTACTCAACCTTTTATTGATTTATTTAAAGCTTCAAGAGCACTTTGGGGTGTAAACCTTTCTTACCTTCTTGAAGGAATGACCTACTTCGGAATAGTTGGTTACCTCGTAATTTATTTTAATAATTATGTTGGACTTGATGATATAAGTGCCGGACAAATGGTTGGGATACAAACAGCAGGAATTACATTAGCCATGTTATTTTTAGGTGCAACTGTTGACTGGATTGGCGTTAGAAAGTCATTGTTATGGGCTTTAACATTTATGTTAGTCGGACGAATATTAATGACCATTGCCCCCAACATTACAACTTCAACCGGTTTATGGTCTAATGCTCATTTATATGCAATGCTTGGTATTCTGGGAATTGTGCTGGGATATGGCATTTATCAGCCCGCTTGCTATGCTGCAGTAAAGCAGTTTACAAATGAAAAAACTGCTGCAATGGGTTATGCGATGCTTTATGCAATTATGAACCTTGGAGGATTTCTGCCTGGAATAATTGGCCCTCCAATAAGAAAAGCTTTTGATTCTAACGGACAGGGTATATTAGCTGTATTCTGGGTTTATGTAGCAATGACTGTTGCCGGAATAATTATAGTTGCTGTTATCCTAACAAGAAAAACTGTTGAGAAAGCCATACAGGAATCCAGCAAAGAGACAAAAGAAAAAATTGAAGCTGATAAGAAAGCCGAGGAAGAGAAATCTGCCAAAGAAAAAATTATGTTCTATATAAAGAATTTTCCGATAAAGGATTTGCGTTTCATGTATTTCATTTTCATTTTAATTCCGGTTCAAACGTTGTTTGCACATAACTGGCTTACATTACCGGTTTATTTCAGCCGTGCATTTACAGGAGTTGTACAGGATAATTTTGAATTCTTTGTAAACTTTAATCCTATTCTGATATTTATTTTAACTCCGATGGTAGCTGCATTAACTTCCAAGCGTGATACGTACAAGATGATGATCTACGGAACATTTGTAATGGCATCACCAACTTTTATTCTTGCGCTTGGACCAAGCTTACCAACTGTATTTGCTTACCTGATAATTATGACGATTGGAGAAGCAATGTGGCAGCCAAGATTTTTACAGTGGGTTGCGGAAATTGCTCCAAAAGGAATGACAGGAATTTACATGGGAATCGGACAATTTCCTTGGTTCCTTACAAAAGTAGTTACAAGTTTATACTCTGGCTGGTTTTTAATGCATTATGCACCGGAAGGTTTACCGCCTGAACAAATGAATACTGAGATGATGTGGTTGATTTATGGTTTTATTGCTATCATAAGTCCAATTGGACTTGTGCTTGCCCGGAAATGGATGATTAAGGGATTTAAAGTAAAGCACGAAGAATAAAATTCTTGTTTTACTATGTATTCTGAATTAAATTGTAGAGTAATTTAATGAGGAAATATGAAAAGCTTGTTAGAA
>CAZIDB010000201.1:0-8793 GCA_964537965.1 uncultured Melioribacter sp.
AGTAATTATAATATTTAGTGAAGCACAACCCTAACCGATTTAAGAAAATCCAAAAGAATAACTCTTTTGAACTACCCGATTTGCCAAAATACTTGTTATATCAAAATTCTGAGTTCCACCGTTATAAGACATACTTCCAATAGAAGAACCTGATCCATTTTCTTCAAATATATCACTTGCTGTACCACCTATAGGATCACTAATGTATGTTATATTGAAATTACCACTGCCGGAAAGATAGTTTGTCGTTACTGAGAGTATAGCACTGTTTATTATTTCATTTTCGTTTAATGAAATATTGAAGCGATCTCTTGAACGTACATAATTATCCCTTTGGAAAGGTGGATTTGTCCCATCTGTATATTGAATACCAACTATAGCTGGACTTGCTCCAGCATTAACGTAATCAGTTATTGTACTTGTAGGATTAGTTTTAGTTGGATAATAAGTAACATATTTCAATGCTGATGTTGTAGTGCCATTTATTGTATCTGCGTATACAATTAAGGGTTGAATCGATATAAACATTAGTATTAAAAGAATCAATTTTTTGTTCATTTTTACACTTCCTTTGTTTAATTTTTTATTGACGATTAAAACACTAATTTCAAAATTGAATAATATTAAAAGTTGTAAGGTTTAAGGCATTCATATAAACTGGCCTTACCTAATTATTTAATCTTTATTCTCTTTTTAATTATGGTTCTTGTTTTAACTTACCATGATATATTAGTTCATATCCTACATTATTATGTGCAATGCAGAATAACTCATTATCAAATACTATACAATGACCTGAGCTAAGATTATTAGGTAGCTTTAATATATATCTTATGTTTTCTCCGTTATAATGTGCAAACCCATCCTGCATTCGTATTATAATATCTTTACTACTTCTTCCCCATAATTGCCCACCAAAATTTGGAACATTTACCTCAAACATTAATTCATAATGATCGTTTTTATACCTATAAACTTTTTTACCAATTGTTATATACATACCTTCTTGAATATTATTAAAAACACATAAGGTTTCTTCAGATATTAATTCATCATAAATGACTTTTATATTATTTCCATCATATTCATATATCTTTTGGCCAATTTTGAGTGAATCAGGAAAGGAAATGGATAAGATATAATATTTGTTATTAAATGGAGAATATCTTATCCTTGTAAGATTGCCACCATCTTCTATTATTGTTTTTACACTCCAGTTATTTCCATCATAATGGTAGATTACTCCATTATGCTCTTTGTAATTATTTATCATTTTGGTTCCAACAGCATAAATGTCATACTTGTTTAAACCATATATATCAATTATACCAGTTTCATATCCTTCGTATTTTAGTTCATACTCCCTTATGAATGACTGTCCATTATAATGAACTATAAATCCTGTCTGATTATAGTTAGCAAACCAAATATCATTACCAAAACCAAATGCACATTTAGGTGACCAATTAGATCCCTCTGCTTTATTTTCCCATTTCTGTCCATTATACCTCCATACATTGTCTGATGCTGAACCTGTACCAACTACCCAAACATTATTGGATGAATTACCCCATATACTATAAAGAGTAAGAAAGGATGCTTTTATAGTATCTACTGTCCAAACATAATCTCTTCTTCCAGATTCTACATCTGTCATAGAATCATCATTTTCAGTTGGTGCTTTTTTACAGTTTAGATTGAATGAAAAAATAAAAAATGCAATTATTGCAAATGCTTTTTGCATATTAACACCTGATTATAATTATAAAGCTATTTATTTTTGACAGAGAGAAAAAAGAAGTGCGAAAAGAAGTAATCTGAAAAAGTCCACAAGAACCCCGCGCATTTAATAAAAAAATATTTTTAAACAACTTTAATTTTCTTGGAGATAATGTATAAAATAAAAATGATATGATGCAAGAAATATTTTACTACACTATGATTCAAAATGCTTAAAACTACTAAGTCATTTTGCTGAATCTTACAAACATACTCTGCATAAAGCGGAATAAGTCTTTAGAAGACTGATATAAAATTTAGTGCAACTGACGAACTTTAAACACAGCAAACTTCAGGTATACTGTTTCAGGCATTTGTAAAAGCTGCGGATGATCCAACGAAGCATTATTAAAATGAACCAACTGAATTTTCTTTCCTGCCTTTAATGCCGCCTTATTAATTATTTCAAGAAATTCATCCTTGTGAAGATGATACGAACAAGATGATGTTACAAGGTAACCACCCTCATTCAGAGTTTCCATTGCAAGCCTGTTAAGTTTCTCATAACCTTTTTTTGCAACGGGAAGACTCTTTTTATTCTTAGCAAAAGCCGGAGGATCGATCATAACAACATCAAACTTTTTTCCGGCTGCAATGCAATTCTGCAGATAATCAAAAACATCTGAAGTAATATACTCAGGTTGAGCAGACAGATTGTTCAGCTGAAAATTTTCTTTTGCGTTTTCAATCTCTGTTGCAGATGAATCCACAAACGTTACCTTCGCAGCACCGGTAAATGCAGCGTGCAAACCGAATCCACCGGAATTGCAAAATGCATCAAGGACATTTTTACCCGGACAAATCTTTTCAATAAAGAAACGATTATCGGATTGATCAAAGAAGAAACCGGTTTTCTGCGTCCGGTCAAAATCTATTTTATATTTAATATGACCGTCATCTATGATCTCAATTTCCTTCGTACCTGAATAGATAAAATTTTCTTCAGGCAATCCTTCAAGCTTTCTGAAATATTCTTCATTCTGGGTAAAAATATTTTTTGCGTTAAATTCTTCTTTAAGAATCTGCACTATCAAATCAATATTCTTTTCAATTCCATATGAATAAACCTGAAGCACATAATTGTCATTGTACTTATCAATTATAAGTCCGGGAATAAAATCACTCTCGCTAAAAACAAGACGAAAAGAATTTCTTCCGGGATAAAAATCTTTGCGAAGCTGAAATGCCTTAAGTAATCTTTCTTTAAACAGATCTTTCAGATCAACATTTTTCCGGTTTGTTAAGAATCTGCATGCGATAAGCGAATTCTTATTATAGAATCCGCAACCCAGAGAATTATTTCTGCTGTCATATAATTCTACCAAGTCACCATTATCAGGGTTGCCATCTGCAAGCTGAATTTCATTACTGAAAATCCATTGATGCCCGTTTATTAATCGATGTTCTTCGTTCTTCTTTAAAATTATTTTAGTCACACAAATTCCTTTCTAATAAATCTCAGGTACAAAATTCTGATCGGACATTGGCGGACGAATATAACCATCATCTTTTTGCCTTGGAGGAAGTTTTATCTTTTCGTGCTTTACTTCCTGGTATGGTATCAAACTTAAAAGATGTGAAATGCAGTTCAGGCGTGCGCGTTTTTTATCATCTGCATTTACAACATACCATGGCGCCTGCTTTATATCTGTAGAAGCAAACATATCATCTTTGGCTTTTGAATACTCCACCCACTTTGCTCTAGATTGCAAATCCATAGGACTAAGTTTCCATTGTTTTGTGGGATCTTTAATTCTGTTCTGAAATCTTCTTTCCTGTTCTTCATCGCTAACAGAGAACCAGTACTTAACCAATATGGTATTTGAACGGATCAGCATACGCTCAAACTCAGGACAGGAGCGTAGAAACTCGCGGTATTCCTCTTCAGTACAAAATCCCATTACACGCTCTACACCTGCACGGTTGTACCAGCTTCTGTCAAATAAAACCATCTCTCCTGCTGCGGGAAGATGCGAAGAATATCTCTGGAAATACCATTGTGTTTTTTCACGGTCGGTTGGGGTACCGAGAGCAACTACGCGGCAAATTCTTGGATTTAATGATTGGGTTATACTTTTAATAGCTCCACCTTTCCCCGCTGCGTCTCTCCCTTCAAAAATTATAATTACTTTTAATCCCTTACTTTTAATCCATCCCT
Organism: uncultured Melioribacter sp.; assembly: GCA_964537965.1. Lineage (GTDB taxonomy): Bacteria > Bacteroidota > Ignavibacteria > Ignavibacteriales > SURF-24 > SURF-24. Next base: position 3,938 of record CAZIDB010000201.1, read on the forward strand.
GAAGTTTAACAAGTTCAATACTAAGCGAAGACAATTCCTTTTCATATTTCCTTTTGGATAATTTTTTCCTTTGCCCATTATCCTCATTTATGTTTTGGGATTCATCCTCAAAGATGTTATTAAACTCTTCAGTTTGATTTTTTTCTTTTTTCTTTTTTTTATCCTTTTTTCCCATTTCAGTTCTCACTCAGTTAAATGAAAATGATTAAACAAATAGTTTCTTTTGAAAGCAACAATAAGGAATAAGGATATATTTATCAAGAAGAGAATTCGGATGGAGGGTATTGCTTCTAATAAAGTGAAAGGCGAAACATTCGCTTCGCCATAATTTTTATTTTTCTTACAGGTTACTTAATACATTGCTTAACTTTGCAGAAATTTGTGTCGCGACTGGTTCAAGTGCAGGATTTTGCACAGACTGCATTGAGACCAGCGGATTTACTATTGATACCTGAGTCTTGCCATCAAGGTTTTCCTGGACGACAATGTTGCAGGGAAGCAATACACCAATATTTTCTTCAGCTTGTAAGGCTTTATGTGCAAATGGCGGATTGCAGGCTCCTAAAATCCTGTAGTTCCTGAAGTCAACATCTATCTTCTTTTTCAGTGTTGCTTTTACATCAATTTCCGTTAATACACCAAAGCCTTCTTTTTTTAATTCTTCCGTTACTTTGGTTATTGTATCCTCAAATGAGAGGTTTACAATTTTATCATTGAAGTATCTCATAAGTCTCCTTTTTATTTTGTTTGATGCAGCAAAATTAATTTGGATACTTATAAAACGCGTTTTTATTTCACTTTGTTCATCTTGAAAACAAAAAACCCGATTGTACCGAAGATTGTAGTTAAAAACACAAATATGAAACCGGCACCAAGACCTTCAGCATTTCCGTTTGCAACTTGTATAGTCTTGTAAAGAAGATAAAAGAAAATCCATGTCAATTCCGCCTTCAGAATCAATATAAGTTTTTTAGCATGTACAGATTGAGCTTCTTTCCTTGCAGCATTTGGTTTAACAGGATAATTATAGTTTGCACTGAAGAACCAGGTAACGGTTAACAGCACATACAAAAACAACGCAACAATTAATGGAATGATGATATTATATTTGCTACCCCAATCATCAGGCTTACCGGAGAAACCAAAATGTGTCGGTATCTTTTCCGGAAGTGAGCCGATTGAGTACAAATATAAAAAAGCAGAGCCGGCTACTCCAAGAACAGCCAGCAATTCTACAAACACTTCAATCTTGTTTCTGTTGCTAAAAAACGGTTGCTTCATTTTATGTTAATTGCATTATAAATTGACGAATAATCTTTTTCTGCCAAACCAAGTTTTATTGCCTGCTCAATAATTTTCCTTACTCCTTCTAAGTTTGCAGCCTCAATATTCAGTGAATCAGCTTCTTCTAAAACTAGATCCACATCTTTTAATAAATGCTTTGTTGGAAAATTGGTTGGTTCAAAATTCCGGTTAATCATGTTAGATAATTTTTTATCGAAAGTGGGAGCATACAGAGCGCTCCTTCTAAGAATATCCATAAAGATATTCACATCAATATTTTCTTTGAGCACAATTCCAAGGCTAATTGAAAATGCACTGGTTAACGAAGCTATAAGTTGATTAAGAGCTAACTTTAATGCGGCTGCCTTGCCCACTTCACCCACATAAATTAACTCGCCAAAAATTTTTAGCAACGGTTTGTATTCTTCAATAACATTTAAATCTCCTGCAAGCATAACAAACAAAGAACCTTCTTTTACCTGCTGGATGCTGCCGAGTACAGGAGCTTCAATATATCTGCCACCTGCCTGTTTAACTTGCTCAGCTAATTCAATACTTTCTTTAGGTGATATTGTACTCATTTGAATAACAGTCTTTCCTTTTAATTCAGGTGTATCATTCGGTAATAGAAGTGATCTCACTACTTTACCTTCAGATACCATAAAAAAGATTGTATCTGAATTTTCAATTGCTTCAGTTGAATCTTTATAAACAACAGCGCCTGAACTCCTCAGGTTTTCAGTTTTTTCAATGCTTCTGTTGTAAACAGAAATTTTATGTCCGGCTTCAATTAATCTTACTGCCAATGGATTACCCATCAGCCCGGTTCCTATAAATAAAATTTTCATAATTCTATCTTTCTATATTTATAACAGGTTAGAAATATTCATCTCAATATCTTCTTCGCAAAAGAATGGTTCGCCATAAGATTTGCCTATTCTAAAACCGTAAACCTGAGCGCGGGACTCTACAAATTTCAAAAAATTCGGCTGACTTATGAATGTTTCCGGTTCAGTACTCTTTGGATCAAAGAATTGTGTTTTAAAAGCCTTAACTGATTTCATCTTTGTATCAAAAGTATCACTTATGTCAACAATAAAGGAAGGTTCGAAAGGATAAAAATGCATATAATAATAAAGCTTCTGGGGGCGATAATGTTTCTGAGGTTTGGAATTTAATGTCGTAGAAACTTTAACAAGTCCGCTCATAAAGAAAGCCTTTTTTACAAGCTGGCTTCCATTAATATGATCCACATGCCTGTCATTGAAGTAAGAAGTAAAAACTATACTGGGCTTATATTTTCTTATCATCTTAATTACAAGTAAAACATTTTCCTCGTTAACAATAATATTACCGTCCGGTATTTCAAGATTCTCTCTTACTTTAATTCCTAAAATTTTGTTAGAAGTTTCAGCTTCAAGTTTCCGTGTAATCTCAGTTCCGCGGCTACCCAACTCACCTTTTGTAATGTCAATTATGCCAACTGAAAATCCTTTTTTAACAAACTTAGCAATTGTCCCACCCATGCAAAGTTCAGCATCGTCCGGGTGTGCAGTTATTATAAGAACATCTAATTTCATTTTTTCCTTTCTGCTTTTAAGTAAAAATAATAAAAATTACCTATCAAAGTCACAGTTAACACTTAAAGTTTTTCCACAGAATTTAGTTTAAGGTTTTTGTATCGGGTTTGAGCATTCTTCGTTGTTTGTCCCAATCTGTTACAACACTCATGTTCCGCAGTTACGAAAAATGAATAAAAACCAAGATTTCTAATGGTATAAGATTGGAAATAACTTCAAAAAAAAAATTTCCGAACAACTATGTAATTCGAGGGAATATCCATGAAAAATCGCTCTACAATTTTTTTAACACTGATTTCAATGCTTATGCTCATTTTTATCGGTGTTTCAAATGTTTTTGCTTATGAGCCCGGTGAAGGTGGTACAATTAGAGATATCGGTTCGGGACTTGGCAAATCAAGCAGTCCGGGATTTGAAGTTTCCGGAGTAAGCTCAGCTAAAGTACTTGGGACTTCCAAAGGAGTAAGTGATATTGTTTTTAATGATCCTTATGTTCCGGGAAGTACAATGAAAGTATGGGCTGGATCGTTTTACGGTACTGTTGATGGTGAAACGGCATATTTTTTCTGTATAGACTTAAAACATCCATTGGCAGTATATAAAGATTCTGATCCCAATTATTATACAGACAATGGACCAACGAGTCCGCAGATAACTTACATCTTAAATAATTACTATCCGTACATAACATATCCGTATACAGGTTCACTTGGAACAGAAGCAAAAGAAGCGGCTGCAATCCAATTAGTAATATGGCATTATGCTGATGGTTTGGATCTTAATTCAATTACTAACACTGAATTGAAAAACAGAGCAATACAAATACAAACAATGACGGACGCGAACTATAATTCATTTATTTCTCTTGAAACATTAATTATAATTCCTCCAAATCAGTCTGTCCCGGTGGGAACACCCGGATCTTTTGCTGTTTCTACATTTGATAAAAATGGAAATTCATTACCTAACATTTTGGTCAACTTGAGTGCAACGACTGGTGCTTTGAGTGCATCATCTGCGGTAACGGATGCTACCGGAACAACTGGTACAGTCACACTTACTCAGGGTTCAAGTTCTTCCTCAGTTATTACCGCTCTGGCTAATGTAAAAATTCCGCAAGGAACAATGTATGTTCATACTATAAAACCAAACGAAAAACAAAAATTGGTTTTAGCAACACCGGCAGGTTTAACCAGGCAGGTAACATCAAATGTAGACTGGTATACACCAGAAGACTGCGATACTAAAGGATTCACTACATTTACACAGGGTGGCTGGGGAAGCAAATCTAACAGCGGACCTGGAAAAATAAGGGATAATTATTTTTCAAGTGTGTTCCCAACCGGCTTAGTTGTTGGATGCGGTACTTATTCAATTACTTTAAATTCCGCTCAAGCAGTAGAAGATTATCTACCTGATGGTGGAACAGCCGCCGCTTTAACGCAGAATTATACAAATCCGACAGTAAAAATAAATGTATTAGCTGGTCAGGTAACAGCTTTGAAATTGAATGTAATGTATGATGAAAAAGGTTACCTTGGAACAAATTCAAAAAATCTGGGAGATCTTGTTTTTGCATCCGGTGCTTTTGAAGGTATGAGCGTTTATGATTTTCTTGCTTTAGCTGAAAATGCTCTTGGCGGTTGCGGATTAAACGGATATACCTTTTCAGAAATAAATGATGCAGCTACGGCAATTAATGAAAATTTTGATAATGGTACTGTTGATAATGGTTATCTTACCTGCGAAGTACCAAAAGCATCTTTAGGTGATAAAGTATGGTTAGATACCGACAAAGACGGTATTCAGGATACAGGTGAAAATGGATTTCCTAATGTAACAGTATCACTTTATACCTGCGCAGAAGTTCTTGTGACAACAACAACTACAGATGCAAATGGCAATTACTTATTCCCAAATCTCAAGCCTGGTGATTATTATGTTGTATTTACCTTGCCTTCCGGTTATACTATTACAACAAAAGATGCAGGT
>CAZIDB010000202.1:0-5026 GCA_964537965.1 uncultured Melioribacter sp.
GCTAAAGGTAATTCCATTAAGCTTGCAAGGTTGCGCTTCAATGCTGAATAACCAATAACCAACTCGTAATTTCTCAGCCAGATTTATAAGCCTTTGGCTTAGGCTGATTCCGTTTGCGGGACAATTACCAATTTCAAATTAAAAATCCAATATCGAATAAAAAATAACGAATTCGGGATATGAGTTTTTCTCACCCTTTGCCAACTTAATGACAACGAATGACAGTGGAACGAATTACAATTGAATTACCAGAGATGTCAATCTATATTAAATGCTCAATAACCAATTATCATTTACAAATAACCAGTTCTTGTCTATCCCTTCGTCCCAGCCTTTCAAATAAATCAGAAACAGGCAAATAAAAATTTATCTGCCCGTTTCTACTAAGCCATTAACTAATAAGGGAGATTTAGTTAACTGTAGTTCAGTTGTTTATTTAAAATGAAACGCTTGTTACCTTACCGGAAACAGTGAAAGTTTTCTTAAGCGTACCGCCGGAGTAAGATCCACCTGTGTACAAACCATGAAATTCAGTTCCGGTTGTAGTACCACCAACATAAATTGAATATGTTGCACCGCTCTTCAAATTTGGTGAAGAGAAGACAATATAATATGCATTCCTAACCGGCTTGAAAGTAACAATATCATTCCCGCTTTCATCTTCAACATGAAATAAATTTGTTGTTGTAAGAGATGAACTTGATGTAGCCTTAACTGAGTACTGCGATGAACTTGTACTTGTAGCTTCAATCATATTACCGGAATTAGGTCCTGTTAAAACAAGAAACCCACCCGAAATATTAAATGTACCGTTATAATCAGTTCCAACTTCAGGATTAGATTTTGGTCCGTGAGTTACAACTGTTCCACCAGTCATTACTATATTACCGTTGCTGTCAAGGCCGTCTCCGTTTGATGAGTTAACAGAAATATTACCGCCGTTCAGAGTTAAAGTACTTCCGTCATTGGATTCGCCGCCGTTTCCTTTGGTTGCATTAAATCCATCATCCGTTGAAACTATGTTTAGCGTACCACCGTTAACAGTAATTGCTGGACCTTCAACACCCTCAACCGATTTTGTAATATTTGTTTCACCGCCATTAATTTCTATTGCAACATCAGCATGGATTCCATCATCGCCTGAAGAGACAGAAGATGTGCCACCATTTATTTTTACATAGCCATTGGAGTGAATTGCATCATCTGCAGCGCTTGCGGTTATAACTCCACCATTTATAATTGTGCTTACAATTCCCTTAAGTGCCTTGGCAGAAGCTGTTCCGGTAACTGTTTTACTGCTTCCACCGCCGGTTGTAATATTAAGAGTACCTCCGTTTACAATGGCATCAGTTTGTGCTGTAACTCCATCACCGGTTGCAGTGATAGTAACTGTTCCGTCATTAATAGAAACATATCCTCTTGAAGCATCTTCAGCATTGTCAGATTTTATTCCATTGCCTTTTGCTGTTACTGAAACATCGCCGGCTTTAATAATCATATAATCTTTCCCGCGTAATCCATCATCAAGTGAACTTACAGAAATTTTTCCGCCGTTAATTATAAACCCATCTATACTTGCTATTCCATCATTATATTTTCCTGTTACTGTAAGCGAACCTTCACCGGCAATCGAAAGATCTGATTTACTGTAAAGAGCAGCATTAGGTTCATCAACCGCTGAATTTTCCAAAACGTAAGTGCTTCCGTCAGTTAGAGAATTGCTAGTGTTTTCCACAAGAATGACAATTGTTTTTTTAGAACTTTTAATATAAACAGGTGCATTGTTGGAACAATTAATATTTGCTCCGTCCATAACCAGTTTTACAATTGCATCAGTTCCGGCTTCAACAATTATCTGTCCGTCCGTAAGTGAACCGCTCAGTTTGTACACACCTGCTGCATTAATTGTAGCTTTGCTTCCGCTTACGGTTACACCGCTTGCATTTGATGTAATAGAAGTGCCGTTCAAAACAACAGGGATTGCGCTGGCGGCATCCCACGTATAATCATCATTGTCTTCATGGTCGCTTACATTTGCGGTTGATGTATCTGCACCTGATGTAGTTGTTTTATCTTCAGGTTCAGTTGATTTATTACATGCAATAAACAGAGCGGCACAGCACAGGCATACCAGTAAAACAGAATCTTTTATTCTTAACATAGCTTTTCCTTTTTTGTACATGTTTTTCTTTGTTTCGGATAACTCTGAATATTAGACATATTCAATAATCATTTTATTTCATTTAATTGAAGTGATTAATTTTTCTCTTTTTACCAAATATATCCTGCTAAGTTTTCTTTAAAATCCGGACGGTTTACGTATTTGACCTCGGAAATATTTCAGGACAATCCGGTAATTTATTTATTGCCTTGTAATTTTTTAATTCGAAGAATGCTTTCTCTTTAGTAAATTTGGGTTGCCATACAAATTTTCTTTTCCACCGGTTTTAATATTGAATCAATAAATAAACTTTCGGATTTTAAGGCAGTGATTTTTATTTAAGGAGGAGTTATGAATTTAAGGTTTACTAATTACCTGCTTTTATCTTTTCTTTTATTTATTTGCACGAATTTGACTTTTGCCCAGGTTACTCCCGGTGACCCGCTTGCAGTTCCAATTGAATTCAGGTTTACATGGGATTTAAGTCCAACTGATTCGGGAATTGGTATTAATGGCAGTATGAACGGATGGTTAAACGGTGTTTATAAGATGAAAGAAGTTGAACCTAATCTCTGGAAGGTTACGCTGGAACTTCAACCTGGTTCCTATACTTACAAAGTTGTAAAGTATATTGACACAGTTGGGCAAAGCGGCGTAACGGGTTACTTTACTGATCCGCTTAATTCAAATTTCGGCGGGCCTTTTAATGATTCTTATATGGACGTTACAGACCCAATGATTTATTATGTACTACCAAAGAACGGATCTGTTACATCAAACACAAAACCGGTTTTTATGGCAAACTTTGCAGTGGCAAATCAAAGCCTGCTTGATGTTGATAAGATAGAATTTACTCTTGATGGTACAGCTATTCCTAATGCTAAAGATTATTATGATGCTGCCTCAAAAATATTTACTTATAATTTAACTGATGAGCTGTTACCAGGCACTCATACTGCAATAGTAAAAATATTTAACACCGCAGGAAATTTTAACGAGCAGACAACAACATTTTCTATTGCAAGCGGTATAAGCACTGCACCCCAAACATTTATATTTGATTCTAAAAGCCCAAGCTTTAACTTCCAGAGCGAAGTTAAAACCGTCGGCTTAAAAGCTACTTTCAATACGGAAGGGTTGGATGAAATGGTTGACAGCAACGGAGTTTATTCAGTTACTAAGGATTTGATGGTTGGGCAGGAAGAACAATACACTTACATAGTAAACGGCGGCTCTTATATTAATGACCCTGACAACCCGAATCTATCCTCCCGGCACAGAACAACGATTACAAAAACACTCGATCCGAGATCAAGATATAAAAACTTTACACCGGCTTCGGGAATGAGTTTTACTTCTCCCCTTTCTAGCATTGAGATGAAAGCTTATCTTCATCCAAGCGATTCAGCTTATGCAATTAATCAATCCGGCATTTTTCTAAAGTATGATGGTTCAATTCTCCGTCCCACAAAAACTGCAATCGGGAATATGGTGGAAGTGAAAGCTAAAGTTATGAATCCTGCTGAAGGAAGACACGTCGTTGAATGGAACGGTAAAGACGACCATGGAAATAATTCCTGGACTTCATATTATACTTTTGGAATTTATCCTGCCGGCAGCGGCTTTCACTATACTGATGGAGAGAATGACGATAAAGGAACGGGTACTTATACTTATCCCTTTGGTGTTACTGCAAACTGTGCGGATATACGTGAGTTGAATATACAGGCTAACTCAACACTGGATTCACTCATCATCATTATAAAAATGGAATTGATTACAAAGAATACAAGAATTGGTTTTGGTATAGTAAACAAACTTAGCGGTGAATATGTTGAAGCACCTGATGCAGTTGAATTAAGAATTCCCGAGTGGAACGGCGGCGGTGTATTTGCAATAGTATCACCGCCCGGTTCAGATTACTTTAATCCGGAAACTGAAAACCTGCTTTACACAATGAGAGATCCTTTAGCAAGCGGAACCAACATTTCACCTGATGCTGGAAGTATTACAAATAATGAATTCCGTTTTGCTATTCCTTTAAATTTGCTTGAGACCGTTCTTGGCACCTACAAAAATGAATGGTACTTTGGAGCATACTCGTATCTTAAAAACCAGGACGGCACTATTGAAGTTGCAGCAGCTAACGGTGCATCGGATATAGAAGAAGATCCTGACGTTTATGATGTTACTTTCTTTTCAGATACAAGATTCCAGGAAAGGCTGCTAAGTAATTACAGTTCTGCAGATCAAACAGGCGGGCCACGCATTGCAGTTATTGGAAGTGAAGAGAGAGGTTATGGTGCAGTATTACCGACAGATATTAACTCAGGTTTAGGTTCTGCCCCGCAAATTAAATTGTATGCAAGCGGTGGAGATCTTTTGTATCAGCCGGTAAAAGTAAAAGGCTTTGCTGATGTTCCTTCAGGAACAGATGTTTATGTTTACTGCGGCTGGTGGGGAGAAAATGTAAAAGTTAATGACCAGCATGAATTTGAAGTCATGGTTCCGTTAGCGGAAGGGTCTAACTTGGTTTATGCTACTGTTGGTTATGGAGATGGTCTTATAAGCAAGAGCAGCCAGGTTATTTACAATTATATTGTTGATCATGCTCCCGTTGCAAAAATTTATTCAAACATTTCAGGCAGTTCAATCGAACTCCGGGGAGATAGTTCATATTCTCTTGATGGTACAAGCCTGATGTTCAACTGGTACCAGGATAGTGACAATCCGGAACAAATTAAGTTTACGAATAATATTGGGACACCAACTTCCTTTCCCAAACCAACAAAGGCGGGAGAATATTATTTTACATTAAGAGTAAAAGATGGCGATGGTGATACAGCGTGGGCAAGAACTGTAATT
>CAZIDB010000202.1:5126-8716 GCA_964537965.1 uncultured Melioribacter sp.
ATGGATCATGTAATTCAGCATACTTCAGATCTTCATCCTTTTATGAAAGATGCAAACTTATATAAAGAGGCATCCCCTTATTATCCGTTCTACTACTGGGATGCGAATGAAAATTTTCAATACCTGTTTACATGGGTGGATTTGCCATCAATCAATTACAGCCAGCAGACAACAAGAGATTATCTTGTAAGAATGGCAAAGTACTGGATGCAGGAATTTAAAATTGACGGCTACCGCTGCGATGTTGCATGGGCAATCGATTCACTTAGAGCAGAAGGACCCGCTTACTGGCAGCGCTGGAGAAGTGAACTTAAAAATATGAAGCCTGATATTTTCCTTTTAGCCGAAGGCGATGCTTGGCAGACAAAATTATTCAACAAAAAATTTGATGCAGCTTACGACTGGAAATGGTTTGGCGCTATTAAAGGCGTTGTAACAGAAACTCAGAGCATTGATAACCTGAATAAATGGATTACTTCATATTACAGTTCCGGTTTTCCACAGGATGCACTTACATTTAAATTCCTTGAGAACCAGGATGAAGAACGGTTTATTAAAGCATACGGAATAGGAAGCACACAGGTTTCCGCTATTCAGCTTTTAACAACTCCCGGCGTTCCAATGTTATATGCGGGGCAGGAAGTTGGCGAAACGACAAACCGTGGTAATATTGACTGGAGTGATCCTTATAATTTGCGTCCTTTCTATAAAGCTTTAATTGATATAAGAAAAAATAATCCTGCTCTTGCTTACGGAGATTTTACAAGATTGACAAACGGTGCTCCTGATAAAATTTATTCCTACTTAAGAACCGAAGATAACAGCAACGTTATTGTAAATCTTAACTTCAGCGAATCAACCGTGAACACAAACATTTCAGTTCCGATGAATAAAATAAGTTATGATTCCAACACAACATTTTATCTTGTTGATCATTTAAACACAACATCGTGGGAGGTTAAAGGAACCGACCTTAAAAACTATGCTGTTTCACTGCCTCCAAACAGCGGGCAGATTTTGATTTTATCCGATGAACCATTGACTGATGTTGAAAAAGATAAGAAGGATATTCCCGTACAATTTAATTTAGCGCAGAATTATCCTAACCCGTTTAATCCGTCAACAACAATAAAATATTCTTTGCCTTCTGCCGCGCATGTTAAGATTACTGTTTACAATGTTGTGGGACAAAAAGTTGATGAGTTGATTAACAAAGACGTAAATGCAGGCTACCATAATGTACTATGGAATGCAGGCAATTATGCATCAGGAATTTACATTTACAGTATAGAAGCAATCTCATTAACAGGCGGAAAAAATTTTAATTCAGTTAGGAAAATGGTGCTGGTAAAGTAAAGGCCAATCCCAGACCTCTTCCCTGCTTGCTGCAGGCAAGCTCAAGAGAAGGGACTTTTAAAATCATTTTTTGAAGAGACGTTCCAGTGGAGCGTCTCATTTATTGTTCTTAGTCGTCAATATCATAACTTGACAATTTTTTGTTTCGTATGTTTTCTGAAAATATTTCTGTGTAATAAAGAATAGGAGTTAAATGGGGATTATTTTTGAAAAGTAAGATTATAATACTTTTGTTAATTCTTTCAATTAATGGCTTTACCCAATGGAGCAGTGATCCTTATGAAAACTTAAGGATTACAAATTTTGGTGATGACCCAATTGCTGCAATATCTGATGGAAAAGGAGGAGCTTTCTTTAGTGTTGGAATTAGTTTCCCTAATGATGGCCCGCCTAGTTTTGTAAAATATCCCTATTTGCTATGGATTGATAAATATGGTAAACATAATTTAGACACAATTGACAGGTTGGGTGGGAAAGGAGAAATGGTGTGGGATACAGAATTATTTGAAGACGGAACTGGTGGATACTTTGCAATTTTTATTGATAGAATATTTAAGTACCAGTACCAAACAGCATATTTATATAATGATAAAATTATAGTTCAAAAATTCGACAGCCTTGGGAATAAGCTTTGGGGTGATGGTGTTTATGTTACTTTAGATACAACAGATAATGTAGAATATGAATATGCTCTGGATAAAAACGGTGGTTGTTATATTTCCTGGTGGGCTTATGATGAATGGGGGTATTATAGTGGTAGGCAAGTAGTACAGCATATTTCAAATGCTGGAGAAAGGTTATGGAGTGATACAGGGAAAGTGTTATGCTTAGATCCTTTTTATACCGGAAGTGAACCCTCTAAAATAGTCCCTGATAATAAAAATGGAATTTATATAAAATATTCACCTGATAATCAGCACTATTATTATGCACAAATTGATTATGATGGAAATATGTTATGGCAATTACCTTGCAGAATAACAAGCGCATATCAAGATGATTCAAAAATAGCAGCAGATGATGAAGGGAATCTCTTTTGTATTGGTTTTTCAACTCCCGAATGGTCACTAATAACATATTTGCAATTTGAATCGATTTCGCTTGATGGTAATTATAGTAGTGAATTAAAGACCCTGACTGAATCAGATGCTATAAAAACATACTTGTGGAATTTTATTGTGCAAGATAGTTTGCTTGTATTTACCTGGACAGAAGATAATTCGACAAATGAAACAAATTATATAAATTATTTCCAGATTGCTGATAAAAATGGAATACTAAAACTTAACGAAAAAGGAGTAACACCATTCAGTTCAAAATATAGATTAAATAAAAAAATAATTCATAGTAAGGATGCTTTTATTCTTACTTGTATGAATGAAGCACAAAAAATAAATACTGAAGGGGAGTTGCTTTGGGGAAATACACCAATAATTTTCACACGAAGAGAAATTAATGAATTAAATGATATGATAACTGATGGAAATGGGGGATTTATAGAATTGTGGTTGGAGGGATTAAATGGCGTATGGGGACAGCAGGTAAATTCAAACGGTGAATTAGGGAAAGTAACTTCTATCTTTGAAAATAATTCAATTGAATTAGAGGAATACAAACTCTTCCAGAATTATCCTAACCCGTTTAATCCGTCAACAACAATAAAATATTCTTTGCCTTCTGCCGCGCATGTTAAGATTACTGTTTACAATGTTGTTGGGCAGAAAGTTGATGAGCTAATTAATAAATACGTAAATGCAGGCTACCATAATGTAATTTGGAATGCAAGCAATTATGCATCAGGAATTTACATTTACAGTATAGAAGCAATCTCATTAACAAGCGGAAAGAATTTTAATTCAGTTAGAAAGATGGTGCTGGTAAAGTAAAGCCCACCCCCAATCCCTTCACTGAACCAGAACCTTCAAGGTTTCTCATTCAATCCTAAATGAGAACCTTGAAGGTATTTGCTTCTTGTATTTCATTTCAATCAATCTTATCTTTTCACAAGATATAAACATATTTTACGAGGGTTTTTATTATGAAAGCACTTAAAAGAATTATCGCATTGTTTGTTGTGGCTGTGTTATTTTATCAATGCAGTACTGTACCACTCACAGGCAGAAAGCAGTTAAGTTTAATTCCTTCTTCACAAATTCAGTCAATGAGCTATAGTGAGTACAGCACATTTCTTAAATCAAATAAATTAAGCGCAGACCAGGCAAATACCCAGCTTG
>CAZIDB010000203.1:0-8666 GCA_964537965.1 uncultured Melioribacter sp.
GCCGGCGGCGGTTCATTTGAAGCACCCTGGGGAACTATAACAAGCGCTAATATTACACCGGATAAAGAAACCGGAATTGGTAACTGGACAAAGGAAATGTTTATTGCACGCTTTAAAGCTTACAACTCAGATGAGATAAAGAATATGAAAATGACCGGTCATGAATTCAACAGTATAATGCCCTGGTCTCTATATGCCGGTATGACTGAGGAAGATCTTGGAGCTATATATGATTACCTGATGACACAAAAGCCGGTTAGAAATTTTGTTAACAGGTATTCACCTTCTGGTGTTAAGACCGCATCTAATTAGGAAAGATTTTTTGCCAGTAAATACGCCGGGTAACTTTATCCGGCGTTGTTATTCCTGGTTTCATTAAAGCAAAAATGAATCTGTCAGATAACATCGGCAAATTCAGCTTCAACCAATTCTCTTAAATCTGACGGAGAAAGTTTAACCTGCATTCCTCTTACACCGGCGCTTACACAAATCAGATCAAACAGTTGTGCAGTTTCATCAATAAATGTTGGAAACAGCTTCTTCATTCCAATCGGAGAACAGCCACCGCGAATATACCCGGTAAGAGGAAGTAGTTCTGCCATTCTAATCATTTCAATATTTTTATTCTCGCTTGCATGAGCTGCTTTTTTCAAATTCAATTCGCAGTTTGCGGGTATGCAGAAAACATTTATACCCGTTTTATCTCCACGCGTAACTAAAGTTTTAAATACAGATTCAATTTCGGCTCCGATTTTTTTAGCAACCGAAACAGCATCAATTTCATCGTCATTTGAAATGTACTCGAATACTTCGTGTGAAATCTTTTTTGATTCCAGGATTCTTACAGCATTAGTTTTATTCATAAATAGCCTAAAAACATTTATATTTAGCTACCAATTAAGTTTTATATACCAGTATGATTGAAATAAAAAATCTTCACAAGAAATTTAAAGAAAAACCTGTATTAAGAGGAATCGATTTAACCATAAACAAGGGCGAGTCTATTGCAATAATAGGAAGAAGCGGGTGCGGTAAAAGTGTTCTGATAAAACATGCGGTTGGATTGCTGCTGCCGGATGAAGGAACTGTAGAAGTTGAAGGACAAAATATTGCAGAGTTATCTCAAAAAGATTTATTCAGGGTAAGACAAAAATTCGGCTTCTTATTCCAGGGCGCAGCTTTATTTGATTCAATGACTGTTGGTGAAAATGTTGCATTGCCGATTGTTGAGAACAAACATGGAGTTAAAAAAAGTGAGATCGAGAAAATTGTTGAGGAAAAATTAAGTCTTGTCGGCTTATCAAAAATTCAGGATTTAAAACCATCGGAGCTTTCCGGCGGAATGAAAAAACGGGTTGGCCTTGCAAGAGCGTTGGTTACAAATCCTGGTTATATTATTTATGATGAGCCAACAACCGGACTTGATCCGATAATGTCAGATTCGATTGATGATCTTATAAAAGAATTAAGCAACAAACTAAACGTTACTTCTATTGTTGTTACACACGATATGGTTAGCGTTAAAAATGTTGCAGACAGGGTTGCAATGATTCACGACGGAAAAATTTATTTTACAGGAACACCTGATGAGCTGATCAATTCTACTGATAAAGTTGTCGTTAATTTTATTAAACGAACTGGTTTTTAATTTTATGGGTAAAGTTAAAACAAAATACGTTTGCTCTAATTGCGGTTACGAATCCATTAAATGGCTTGGCAAATGCCCCGAGTGTGAAGAATGGGATAAATTTGTTGAAGAGCTTATTGAAACAGGAAACCGTACAAAACCAACAGGAAAATCAAAGTATACTGCACATAAGCTAACAGACATAACTTCTGTAGAAGAAGAAAGAATTAAAACTAACATAGAAGAATTTGACAGGGTTCTTGGCGGCGGATTAATGCCCGGCTCGGTTGTTCTTATTGGCGGAGATCCGGGAATAGGTAAAACAACTCTGGTTATGCAAGCCGCATCACAAATTAAAGGAAAAGTTTTATACGTAACCGGCGAGGAATCAAACAAACAAATTAAACTTAGAGCAAACCGGCTTAAAATTCACTCAGATAATTTTTACGTATTACCGGAAACAAATCTTGATAATATTATTTCTGCAATGAATGAACTCCAGCCTGAAATTGTGGTTGTTGATTCTATTCAAACAATATACAATAGCGTGCTTGCAAACTCTGCCGGAACCGTTACACAAATACGAGAATGCACTTCTATTTTGATGCAAACCGCCAAAGCATCTCATCAGATTGTAATCCTTATTGGTCATGTAACCAAAGAAGGTGTAATAGCCGGACCAAAAGTATTAGAACATATTGTAGATTGTGTCCTTCAGTTTGAAGGAGAAAGAAATTACAGCTTCAGAATTTTACGCGCACAAAAAAATCGTTTTGGCAGTACAAATGAAATTGGAATTTTTGAAATGCATGATAACGGATTGAGCGAAGTAAAAAATCCAAGCGAAGTATTCCTAAGCGACAGAGATAGTGCAACATCTGGCTCTATTGTTACCGCAAGCATTGAAGGAACACGCCCAATTTTACTTGAAGTACAGGCATTGGTAACGCCAACCAATTTCGGAAATCCACAAAGAGTAGCTACCGGGTTTGATTACCGGAGACTTTCAATATTACTTGCCGTGTTGGAAAAGCGGGCATCTTTAAGATTATCTGCAGCAAATGTTTTTCTAAACATGGCAGGGGGAATTAAAATCGATGAGCCTGCAATTGATCTGGCTGTTTGCTGCAGTATCGCTTCAAGCTTAATGGATAAAACTGCAAATAAAGATATTGTTGTTGTTGGCGAGGTTGGATTAGGTGGTGAAGTGCGAGGAATAAGCAATATTGAAAAAAGAATTCAGGAAGCGGAGAAACTCGGATTTAACCAAATCATAATTCCAAAGAAGAATTTAAAGAACAGTTTTGCAAAACCACAAATACATATTGTTCCCGTCAACTCTCTCTGGGAAGCAATAAACAAGTTAATCGTCTGAACCTTATAGGCAAGCCCCTGCCTTGTATTTTTACTCAAACTACTTAAAATCTTGTTTGCTTTTAAATAAATTAACATTATATTGAGGTGTGCTAAAGCACACTGTTTCTTTAACTTTTTTTTCGAGGTATTTTTTGATGAGTACTAAGCTCTATGCGGGAAACCTCCCGTGGGGCGTGAATGATGACACCCTAAAATCAACATTTGAATCTTACGGTGCTGTTGTATCCGCCAAAGTTGTAACCGATCGTCAGACCGGTAAATCCAAAGGCTTCGGATTTGTAGAAATGCAAGATCAAGCCGCTGCCGATGCAGCAATTAAAGCTTTAAATGGAAGTTCATTACAAGGTAGAAATATTGTAGTGAATGAAGCAAAATCCAAAAAATAAAAGGATTTTAATTGTTCGCATTTCAAGTCCCGGCTCTGTATCGGGACTTTGTTTTTTAAAGAATCGGGGTGTTTAAACCAATTACAAACTTATTTTTCTCCGTATGATTTAACCGCCAGCTAAATTCAAGCCTTAATGGAAACAAGAGATGACCAATATTGAATCCTACTTCCTGAAGTGGCGTTTTGAATACTTTATAATCAACAGGTAAAATGCTTTTGGATTTATCGGAAATATCGAGCCAGCCGATATTATAAAAAGCGGTTAACTGTAACTCAAGATCCTTCAATACCGGGAATCTTGTTAGCTTAAAAAGTTCATCACCAAATTCATGTTCAAACAACAGCGAAATATATTTATCGCCGAAATTTTCACCAATTCTTACTGTTCTGAAGGTCCAGTTCTGCGATATTCCATCCAGATTACCCGGCATAGCATACAATAATTGATAAGGCACATAACCATCAGAATAAATTCCAAGCAACTTGTAATTTAATTTTGCCGAGCGAAATGTATTTAATGTTCCATCAATATTCAGTTGATACTTTTTAAAATCAAGATTGCTCTTTAATAATTTCGGGCTGCTTATTTCTATATTACCTTTCACCGTAACATATGAATTACCCTGATTGGTACGACGTCTGAAGTAACCATCTTCAATATAATTTCTAAAATCAAGACCAAAGCTAAAATTTACAGAATTTATTTTGGTCTCATAAATCTCAGGCAGATCACTATATTTTTTATTCTTGTTAAAGAATGAAAAATCCGTATTGATAAAGGCAGAATTATCTGTACGATTACTAAATCCAACTCCCAGATTTAATACTGGAAACACATCTCCTGAGATTTGAAAATCAAACCCTTTGGAATAGTAATAATCTCTGAACTCATATTTTCCAAACAGAGCAAGAACTGTTGATGTAAGATCGTTATAATTGTCGGATTCAGAGAATAAAGTATTCATCCTGTTAAACGCATTAAGTTTTATTTTGTATGTTCTGTAATCCCCAAACAAATGGGAAGCATTGAAATCAGTTTTAAATTTTTTATCGGAGAAACCATAACTTGCACTTAGAGAGGAGCTAAATCTTTTATCTGCAAGATTAGCAGCATACAGTCCAAAATCCAGCGCATGACCTTCCACCCTGTTAAAATGATATAAAGACAGCGGACCGTTAACATCAAAGTGATCAGATATTGCAAGTCTTGTGTTCAATAAATTCCCGGGGAAATCATCCCAAAAACTTCGTGGAATAGCTTGTATGCTGTCTATAGTTTTATAAGCCGCTACTTCTTCCTGTGTATTGGGAATTGAATATGTATTGCTCCAGAAAGCAGAATCTTTTTTATCGGCTTCCTTTTCTACGGTTAATATTGCTTTATTAAACAGGTCATCCGGTATTTCATGATTAATTTTATAATCATACATAACGGAGTTAAACTCAAATCCAATTCGTGCAAGACCAAAAACATTTGCTTTAAGATTAAGCCTGTAATCTATCGGCATATATATATCATTTTCATAAGGAAGAAATTGCTGGAAGATATTAATCTTTTCAAATAATCCGCCCATATTTGCAGCGCGGTTCAAATCAACATCAACTTTTATAAGATTAAAAGTACTATCGGTTATATACAAATACCCTTTGAATCCGGGATCACTTGAAACATCCGGTTCAAAATAAATCTGAAAAACTTTCTCCTTATCTATTGCAAGCGTATCAAAGATATAGTAATAATAATAATCCAAAGCATTATCCGCCAAAGGGCTTGGCAGCGGGCGATTAAAGAATTGAATATCATTGGTATAAAAATTCTGAATGATTCTTCCTCCTGTTAACGTGTTAATTGAAGAGGAAAAATTTGATGTTTGCTTTTGAGCGGTTATAAATTCTTTGTAGCTATCTGGTTTTTTATAATAACCACGACTTTGATTTTCGAATATCCCGTTGATGTTTAATTTGGATGTGTCTGAGCTTTCTCCGACTCCCACAGAAACTGAGTTTGTCCCTGCTGCTACATTCTGATCTGACCTAATAACTCCTTTTGTAAATGCATAAAATTCGTAGCTGTTAAGTTTTGCTGCTCTTTCATTTTTCTTTTGAATTGCATTTGTAATTATTTCAAGCGCAGGATTTTTCCCGGGTAGAATTGTTACTTCCTGTGTTTCTATGGATGTTGGTCTCAAGTGAAAATTAATATCCGTAAGCGACCTGCTTAGTACAATATTTACGGTATCGGAACTATAACCAATGTATGAAGCAATTATTTTATAGTTGCCGGCTTTTAATCTAAGCTGATATTTTCCCTCGCTGTTTGCCGAAGTTCCGAGCGTTGAATTAGCGATCCGGATATTTGCAAAACTTAATGTATTGTCTTTACTGCCAAGAACATATCCTTCAATTAAGTACTGCTGTGCAACTGAATTGTTACTAATAATAAAACCAATCAACGACAAAAAGAAATAAAAATTTTTCATTATATATCCCGGTGCTTACTTAGTTGAATGACGAATGGTGACCTTAGAAAATTTTTTTACTAATCAGAATTCAGGTATTTTTACCTAAAAGATAACAATCCTAAGAAATGAAAAAAAGAATTATTATTACCGGGGCAACCGGACTAATAGGGCAACACCTCTTTAAAAAGCTTACAGAAAAAGAATATGAAATAATTATTCTATCAACTGATACGACCAAATCAATGCAATTGTTCCCTGAAGCATATGAGCATATCAGTTGGAATGTTCTTTTGACTGATAACTTCCTGAAAAGTTTGGAAAATATTTATGCCGTTATTCACCTTGCGGGTGCTTCAATATCAGGAAAAAGATGGAGCAACAAATACAAAAAAATAATTCTTAACAGCCGGGTATATACAACAAGAAAGCTGCTTAATGCAATTAAAGAGTGTAATGAAAAACCGGAAGTTTTAATTTCATCATCCGCAATTGGTTACTACGGATCTTCATTAACAGATGAATTTGATGAATCAAGTGAGGCAGGTAAAGGATTTTTAGCAGACGTTTGTAAACAATGGGAAACTGAAGCAGCAAAAGCAATTGATTTAAAAATGCGTTATGTCGGCATTCGTACCGGAATAGTTCTGGCTAACGATGGAGGCGCTTTATCTAAAATGATCCTTCCGTATAAGCTTTTTATTGGTGGTCCAATCGGAAGCGGAAAACAGTGGATGTCCTGGATTCACATAGAAGACCTTATAAACATTTATATTGAAGCTTTGGAAAACACGGAACTGAGCGGGGCAATAAATGCCACTTCTCCAAATCCTGTTATAATGAATGAGTTCGCAAAAGTTGTAGGAAAGGTATTAAACAGACCCGCATATTTTAAAGTCCCTTCATTTTTAATGAAGATATTATTGGGTGAGGCTTCGTCAATTATTCTGGAAGGACAAAAAGTCTTGCCTTTAAAAATAAAAACCGGAAATTTTCATTTCCGGTTTCCGAATCTTGAGAACGCGGCGAACGATCTTCTTCTATGATTCTATTCGAAACTATTGGGAATCCATGTTGATTCATACCATGCAACAACTTCCAATTTACCGGTTGTTGGATAGTATGGAGGAGAATCATCTTTAAATCTTTCATCAAAGTAAATTTTTTCGCTATAACCATGAATTATGGTGCTTCCGCTTAAAACACCTGTGGTTTGGGATTGGTATTCACACAAACCGCCGATAAGTCTAAGCGAACCGGCAGCAGGAAAATGATTAGGATCTTCAATCATTAATCCACCCTTATAAGAGAAAACAGCAGCGTGGATATTCATATTTGAACTATTGGGAGTATTATTTTTAATAACAATATTATTTGAGCAAACAATTCCAAGCATATCGTTACCATTAACTTCAAAACGATGATTTGAAGGATTCCAAACCAATGGATCGTGATATACAATATCATTTGTTAGATACACATTTCCTGTACCTGAACCAGATGACTGATCGCAAACCACAGTATATCTTCCGTTAACGGTACCTTCCATTGTAACGTTTCCTTTATCAATAAATATTACACCGTTGGGCGCAAATGTGGAAAGTGCACGTGTTGAATCTGCCGTCCAGGTTGTACCGCCGTTTGTTGAAGTTTTATAAGTTATAGTAGCATCTGCATTAAAAACAAGCTTAACTTCAATTTTACCGCCGCTTGAATTTGCAAAAACTTTTCCGTTAGCATAAGCAGCTGCTTTAGGAATAGATGCATCCCACTCTAACGGAATATCAACACCGCTTTCAAAACCACCATTAAATTCAGGGTTCGTTGCAGGCGTATTCTTAACAAGCTGAATTCCATTCTTGGCGGAAGCTTTACCCCAAAATACAGGTCTGCCTTTAACACTAAGTTTTTGTTGTGTATGGAACGGTCCCGAAATTGTATCCCCGGTATAAAAGAAGAGTGAGCCGGGAAAGATATTCATATAGTAAGCAAATTTAGAAAATGAACTGGGTTGCAACCAGATTATAATTGTATCGGCAGCACCTTTAAATTCCCCTACTGTTATTACCTTGAGCTTGTTAGCGCCAAGACTTACAACTTCCACGTCAATAGTGCCGCCATTAAAAGCCAGGTCATTATAGCCATCGTCCCATGACTGATCAAAAAATATTTTATTGGCTGCAAGGTTTGCTCCGCTTACTGTTATATCATGGGCTACAGTTTCGTAGTAGTAGTTAACCTCATTTTTAACAGCTCTTCTTGTTAAAGAACTAAAGTTGTAACCAACAATAGTAAAGATTAAACTAAAACCTAACACCATATATAAACTTGCTTTACCGCCCATATTTTCTCCGTTATCTGTTTTTTAAATTTCGTGCGGCAAGTCTTATTTGCCGCCAGAATGCGCTTGTATATTGACTTTCATGACGTCCGGCATCATAGACATATCTCTTATTATAAACTGCCGGATTTTCTACTTTAAGGTTAATCTGCATTGTTTGTATTTCACCGGGACTTGCAACCGGGCAAGCTAATGTATCTCCCAATGCATCAAAATATAAAATCTTAAATTCAGTTATGCCAAGGTTTGCACTTTTAGGAGTTTCTCCATTTTCAACCCTGTAAAATTTCCTGTCCCGTGGATTTGGGGTATGAGAAAGCTCGGTGGTAGGACCAACATAGTATTGTAAAACATCAAGTGTTCCATCACCCATCGGATTAGATGATGTTGCCAGGTCAGTAACGAATGTAATGCTAATTGTATCTGCAGCAAGAATTGAATTAACAGGATCAATCTGAGAAATATTTGCACAAT
>CAZIDB010000204.1:0-8468 GCA_964537965.1 uncultured Melioribacter sp.
AGGAAGATTTTGAATCTTGGCCATACGTTTGGTCATGCAATTGAGAGTATTCTTAATTATAAAATAAAACATGGGGCAGCAGTTATCGCTGGACTTTTATTGATTGCAGACCTATCAAAAAGGGTAGGTATACTTCAGGAAAAAGATTTTATTCAAATCAGTAGCCTGTTGCATGGTTTTTCTTTTAATCATAGTCTAAAGAAATTAAGTACAGATAGAATGTTAAAGCTTATGTTAAAGGACAAGAAGAGCCGCAATGATAAAATAAAATTTGTTCTGATTAAGGAAATCGGTTATTTAGTTATTGATGCTGAAGTAAATGAAAATTTGATTATAGAAACTTTGCAAAATGCCGGAGATATTCTTAAATAGATCCGGCTCTTAGAATATTTTTTTTCTTTAATTTTTGTTCATCTTAAGATATGCGTTGTAAAATTTTGTGCAGAAATTTCTCACTCTTTTACTGTCATCAAACTTTGCAGCCTGCTTAACCATGTAGGCTCCTTTTGCGTTTCCGATTTTAATAAGTGATAAAGCTGCCTGTATTCTTGCACTTTCTTCTTTTTCACTATGAAGCATTTTTATCAACGGCATCACAGCTCTTTCGGTTTTGTATTCGCCAAGATAATATGCTGTGCTTATTCTTAGACCCAGATTATCGGATTTAAGACCTTCAAGCAAATTATCCTCTATTTTTTCAATACTTACGTTTGATTTTGTTTTTTCTGGTGAAGAAGCTTGTGTTGAGCCTGTTAGAAATAAAGTACAAATAATAACTGCTAGTAAACTGCTAATCGCTTTCATCTTTTTATCCTTTCCTTTGTTAAAGTTATTTAACTTACATGATGTATGACGGAATAGAAAAAGAAAAGTTGCACACCTTATCCAACCAAGAATTTTTCTTCAACTTTTTTATTGATTTTTTTTATTCGGGAAAAAGTTATATTTATCCCATAAAAAAATAGTACTGGCATAAGGGAGTATTCGAGGGAAGGATTCTATAACTCAGAAAAATTTTTCAGAGATTAATTTGAAGACAACTCTTAAACATGTAATTCTAACAATACTTTTTAGCGCTTGCATTGTAAGTCTGGGTGATGTTACTACTTTACTTGCCGCACAGAAAAAGCAAATACTCGTTTTAAATTCAGGTGAGTACGAAAACCTCTGGACTTCCGGAATTTTAAATAAACTTCGCAATAACTTCGTCTTCAATTATTCGAATTTCCAGCTCAACATTGAAAGCATTAATTTTAATGAGAACAGGAGTTGGATGGTAAACTACCAAAACTTTTCAGATTACCTGACAAAAAAATATAATGACGTAAAATTTGATTTAATAATCACTATTGGTGATGAAGCTTTATCATATGCCTGGTATGTAAAGAGAAAAATATTTAAAGAGATCCCCGTTTTATTTTCTGGTGTCTACATGGTTGATTCATCTGCTTTCAACCAGCGAAATGGATTTTCAGGGATAAGCACAAACATAAATTTTCTTGAAACAATACGGATGTATATTTCTTTAACTCCGCAAAGAAAAAATCTGATTGTGCTTTTTGATAGCTCTCAGACCGGTAAATTAAAAAGACAATTAATTCTGCCCGCGCTAAATAAACTTAAAAGAAAGAATTTTCAGATCTCTATTTTTGAAAATTTAACACTGGAAAGTTTTATTAATAAAATAAAAGCTAACCAGGATAGCAGTATTATATTCCTTGCCGGCAGGTTCAAAAACGAATTTAATTCATTCGGCAAACTTGATCTTTCTGCCGAAATTCTTTCTAAAAGATGCAACATTCCTATTTATAGTTTGCATAGCCAACTTGTTAGAAACGGAATTGTTTCAGACAGGATTCCAAATGCCGGTTCAGATGGTGAATTGCTGACCACCGAAGCTGTTAAGATTTTGCAGGGTACACCAATCGGACAAATCCCTACATTTTATTCAAGAAATTTAAGATACATTTTTGATTATAAAAGATTACGTGATTTTGATATTGATATTGAATTAATTCCGGCTAACAGCATTATACTCAACAGGGAGGATTCTTTCTTAGAAAAATACTTTGGCTACCTGCTTTTTTTAGCCGGAATAATTGTCTCTTCAATCATAATTATAACGCTGGTTAAGAATATAAAAGGAAGGAAAAAAGCCGAGAAGATTTTAAAGGAGAGTGAGGAAAGATTTAAAGAAATTTATCAAAACTCCACAGTTGGTATCTACAGAACCACACCTGATGGAAAAGTGATGATGGCTAATCCGGCATTTATAAAAATTTTTGGTTATGATTCTTTTGAGATATTATCAATGTTAAACTTTGAAATTGAGTGCAAACATGCAGGATTTGACAGAGAGAAATTTAAAGCCTGTCTTGAAAAGGAATCAATTATAAGAGACTATAACTACCCTTGGAAAAGACGGGACGGAACGATTGTGTATCTTAAAGAAAACGCAAAAGTATATAGAAAAAATGATGGATCAGTTTCTTACTATGAAGGTATAGTTGAAGATGTTACTGAACGCAAAAAAGCTGAAGATGCTCGCGTTGAATATATTGAAGAACTAAAACGAAGTAAGGAAGTAATTGAAAAAAGTGCACGGGAATTAAAAGAACTTAATATGAAATTGTATAGTTCCGAAGAAAAACTTAAGGGACTTAACAAAAGTAAAGATAAATTTTTCTCGCTTATTTCACACGATTTACGCAGCCCGTTGAATTCTGTGCTGGGCTTTACTGAAATTCTTGCCGAAAACCTTGATGAATTAAATAACGATGAAATTAAATCATTTGCGGAAAATATTCATTCATTACTGAAAAATCTTTATAAGCTAATTGAAAATTTACTACAATGGTCTAGCCTGCAAACGGGGAGGTTCGAATTTAATCCGGTGAATATTAGCATACATCGGCTTTGCCGGGAGATTTTTGAATTGCTAAGCGGGAATGCTGTTAAGAAAAGAATCTCACTGATAAATTTAATTCCACCTGATCTTAATGTTTTTGCTGATGAGTTTATGATATACTCAGTTTTGCAAAACTTAATATCTAATGCTATTAAGTATACAAATCCCGGTGGTAAAATTATTGTTAAGGCTGTAACAGATAACAAATATTCAACTATTACCATACAAGATAACGGAATAGGTATTTCCGTAAAAGAACTTAATAATCTTTTTAGCATTGAATCAACATATTCTAAAACCGGTACGAATGGAGAAAGTGGGACGGGACTTGGATTAATCCTGTGTAAAGAATTAATTGAACTTAATAAAGGTAACATTCAGGTTGAAAGCGAGGTTGGCAGGGGTTCCGATTTTATTTTTACTTTACCACTGGCTTCTGAAGAAAAAAAAATGTCTGAAAATGCATTATAAATTTTTTAGAAAATTAAGAATAAAAACAAAGATTGCTTTAGCATTAACAACTTTAATTGCTTTGGTCTCATTGTTCATCTTTTTGTATTTCCCATACAGGTTGGAAATAATTGCTTTTCAAAGGCTTACTGAAAGCTTTAGAATTACATCACTGATGACTGCCTACAGTATAAGTCCTTCTTTATATTTTAATGATCAGGTCGGTTCAAAGGAATCAATTGATGCCGCTAGACTGAATTCTGATTTGGTCTACCTTGTGGTTAGAGATAATAATGAGAAGGTATTTTGCAGCTACAACAAACAAGTTGCTCTAAAATCTTTGTACCTTGATGAAAAAGATTCTTATTCGTCTGATAAAAAGTATTTCAAAATTGTAACTCCTGTTATTCATAATGATGAAGTTATAGGAAAGCTATACCTCGGATTTTCACTTAATAATTATTATGATTCAATAAAAGAAAGCAGAATTGGTATTGGATTAACAAGCCTGGTAATCTTTCTGATTGGAATATTTACAGTTTTTGCTGTTGCCGCTTTAATTACAGGTCCATTAAAAAATCTTGTTAAGGTTGTAAGGCAAATAGCGGCAGGTGATCTGACTAAAAGAGCAGTAATTAAATCTTCGGATGAACTTGGTGAGTTGGCTACAAATTTCAATTCGATGGTGGATAATTTACATTTTGCATATTCCGAATTGGAGCAAAGCAACAGGCTGCTTGAGGACAGAGTTGAAGAACGAACAGAACTTTTGCAAAGAGAGGTTGACGAGCATAGAAACACAGTAGCAAAACTGAATATAAGCGAAGCTAAATCGAAAGCCTTGTTAAATGCTGTGCCGGATTTAATGCTAGTCTTCGACAAAAACGGAAACTTCCTTGAATACAAATCAGAATCGGAAGAAGAATTATTTTTTAAAACAAACTCCCTTGTTGGTAAAAATGTTTTTGAAGTGCTGCCTGAGTTCCTGGCAATCAAGACAATTAAGTTTATCACAAAAACAATTTTGACCGGTGTGATTTCCGATTATGAATACCAGGTTGATTTTAAAGGCAAGACAAAATATTATGAATCCCGTTTTGTACTTAAAGGCAGCGATGAAGTGCTTTCAATAGTACGTGATATAACCGATAGAAAAATTAACGAAGAAGCCCTTAAGGAAAGTGAGGCAAAATTCAGAGCGCTTGCGGAAACAATCCCGTCTGCAATTATAATTTTTAATAATTCAAAATTTTTGTATGTAAATCCGGGTATGGTACAACTTACCGGTTATAGTATGCAGGAATTACTACAACTGGAATTATGGCATCTCATTCATCCTGATTATCTTGAATCTGCAAGGGAATACGAGCGCCTAAGGTTTTTAAATGTTAACGAACCGGCGCGTTATGAACTGTGTATCCTTACAAAATCCGGAGAGTTACGGTGGGTAGATTTTGCAACTAAATTTATAGATTACGAAGGAGTTACAGCATCAATTGGAAACGCAGTTGATATAACTGAAAGAAAAAATTATGAGAATGAACTAAGAAAACTTTATACTGCGGTTGAACAAAGTATTAACTCTATAATTATTACTGATATCAATGGTAATATTGAATATGTAAATCCAAAGTTTACCGCGGTAACCGGGTATTCCTTTAATGAAGTAAAAGGAAAAAATCCGAGGTTCCTGAAATCAGGGAACAGGTTATCTTCAGAATATAAAATTCTGTGGGATACAATTTTAGAAGGGAAGGAGTGGCACGGCGAGTTTTTAAATAAGAAAAAAAATGGTCAGTTATTCTGGGAGTCTGCCTCAATTTCCGGTATTAAAAATTCGGATGGAATAATTACTCATTTTCTTGCGTTCAAAGAAGACATTACTGTGCAGAAAACAATTGAAGAAAAATTAATACAATCGGAAAAAGATTACCGTGGTCTGTTTGAAAATTCTCATGATTCTATTCTGGTAGTTGATCCTGAAAAAAATATTTTCCTTGATGTTAATTCACAGGCATGTAGTCTTTTTGATATTCCAAGGGAAGAATTTATAAATACTTCCTTTAATAACTTTGCCAGGGAACTGGATGAAAATATTTCTTCTCCTAAAGATGGAAATAGGTTCTTACTGCAAAAGAACATTGAGGTAACTCATTATAAGAATGATGGCACAAAACTCTATTTAGAACTGAACACCACATCAGTTTATTACCGGGGCATTAAAGCGCTGCTGTTGATAATAAGAGATATAACCGAAAGGAAAATATTCGAGCAGCAGTTAATGGATGCAAAAGAAAAAGCTGAAAAATCAGATAGACTTAAAAGTGAATTCCTGGCTCAGATGTCTCATGAAATACGAACACCGATCAATACAATTCTTAGCTTTAATTCATTGCTTAGAGAAGAACTTGAAGATAAAGTTTCTGAAGATTTGCGGACATCATTCAGAACAATTGAAAACGGCGGAAGGAGATTGATTAGAACGATTGACCTGATCCTGAATATGTCGCAGTTACAAACCGGAAGCTACGATCTGAACATCAGAGAATTTGATATACTGAATGATATACTTGAAAACATATATTTTGAATTCAAAAACTTTGCTGATAACAAAAACCTGAAATTAGATTTAATTTGCAAAACGAATCTTACAAGAATAAACGGAGATTATTTTACAATTGTCCAGATTTTTTCGAACCTGATTGATAATGCAATCAAATATACAAACAAGGGATCCGTAGAAATTATCATTTACCTCAATTCTGTAAGTGAGCTTTGCATTGATGTTAAAGATACGGGAATAGGGATATCTGAAGAATTTATGCATAGACTTTTTACTCCGTTTACCCAGGAGGAAAGCGGTTATACAAGAACTTATGAAGGTAATGGTTTGGGACTTGCGCTTGTAAAAAAATATGCTGAAATGAATAACATCGAAATTAATGTTAATAGCAAGAAGGATTCGGGTAGTACATTTACAGTTAAATTTTGTAAAAGCTTAAATTAAATTTAATCCTGCTAATAAAATTCCAAATATTTTGCAAGTAAATTGTTTTACAACTTTTTGCTCTTGACTTTAATATCAATTGGGTTTTAGTTTACGCACTGCCATTACATTCAAAATAGCATACTATTATTTAACGGTAGGATATGAATAAATATTTTTTACTCTTTCTTTTGTTATCTGTTTTTTCATTTGCACAGGTTAATTCTCCTAAAAGGGAAATGAGAGGGGTGTGGGTTGCTACAGTCGGTAATATTGATTGGCCAAATACAACCGGTACCGGCACATCTGCAATCCAATCCCAGAAAAATGATTTAAGCAATATTTTCGATTCGCATAAAAGCTATGGAATGAATGCAATTTTTTTCCAGGTAAGAACTATATGTGATGCCCTTTATAAAAGCAAAATAGAACCATGGTCTGGTTATCTTACCGGAACACAGGGATCGGCTCCGTCTGATACTAACTACGATCCATTGCAATTTGCAATCGGGGAAGCGCATAAACGCGGTATGGAATTGCACGCATGGCTAAATCCTTACAGAGCAGAATTATCCGGTGGAAGCCAGGTTTCATCAGGACATGTAATTAATAAACACCCTGACTGGATAATAAAATGTACAACTTCCGAATACAGGTTTCTAAATCCCGGTTTGCCTGAAGTAAGAGAATATGTTGTTAAAATTATTATGGATATTGTAAGACGTTATGATGTTGATGGAATTCATTTCGATGACTATTTCTATCCATATTCAGAATACGGTCCTTTTAATGATGATGCAACATTTGACGAATATTCCTACGGTTTTACTGACAGATCAGCCTGGAGAAAAAATAATGTCAATCTTTTATGTAAAATGATTAATGACAGTATCAAGACTGTAAAGCCATGGATTAAATTTGGAATTAGTCCAAGTGGAAATATGGGTGTTAACTCAGGTATATATTGCGATCCGGTTGCATGGTTAAAAGGTAATTATACAGATTCCACCGGAACCGCATTCTCCGGCACTCCTTATATTGATTATATACTCCCTCAATTGTATACGGAAAGTTTAGGTATGATTGACAGCTGGATATCATCCGCATTCTTAAATGGAAGGGCATTATATTGTGGCCAGGCTGCTTACAGATATTCTTCATACGGCAATGATGAATTTCCGCTTGAAACAAAAATAGTAAGACGGACT
This sequence comes from uncultured Melioribacter sp., assembly GCA_964537965.1. Taxonomy (GTDB): domain Bacteria; phylum Bacteroidota; class Ignavibacteria; order Ignavibacteriales; family SURF-24; genus SURF-24. The sequence continues at coordinate 7,553 of CAZIDB010000204.1, forward strand.
GCTACAGCGGACGGTAGTGTATTTTTCAGTTCGAAGAGTTTAACCAATAATCTTGGCGGATGCAACGACAGTATGAGATATACATATTATGCAAAACCGTCTTTGGTCCCGCAGATGAGCTGGATACCAGGAAGTTCAGTAAAACCAAATCCGCCATCAAATTTAAGATTCATTAAAAATGCATCCGGTAAATATGAATTGAACTGGGATAAATCATTGCCAACTATTGATGGTGATACTGCATTTGCATACTTAGTTTACAGGTTCAGCACTCAATCAGTTTACACCGATTCTGTTTCCCAGATTTTCGGAATTACAGGAACAACAAAATTAACAACTAATGATGCGCGTTATTCAATAACCAAAGGAAATAATTATGTTGTTACTGCAGTGGACAGGTATTGGAATGAAAGTGAACCAAGTAGTATTATAGTATTGGATTCAACAAGTTTAATTCCGCAAAAGCCTGTTTTGGTTTCGCCGTCAAATAATGATGAGAACCAGAAATTAACGACTACACTTGTCTGGTCTGCTATTCAACTTGCAGAAAGATATTTAATTCAGGTTTCGTTGTACCCTGATTTTCATCAGGTTGTTTATAGTCTTTCCGAGTATCGGAAAACAACACTTACATTTTCAAACATTGAACCCGGTCAAACATATTTCTGGCGGGTTAAGGCTTTTGGAGTTGTTGGAGAAAGTGAATTTTCTGATACATTTATTTTTACTTCAGGAATTCCGGTTGCTGCAACTTTAATTTCACCACCGCATACATCTAAAGATGTTAGTTTGACTCCAACTTTTGTTTGGAGTGCGATGGATAAAGCAACATCATATCATCTGCAGGTTGCTACCACAGTGCAGTTTAATGCTTCTTCAATTATTTTGGATAAAACTGTGGCTGATACTTTTTATA
>CAZIDB010000205.1:0-3428 GCA_964537965.1 uncultured Melioribacter sp.
AATCCTTTATATCCCATTCCGTCCATGGATAAGCAGGATGTTCTTTCATTGAAGATCTTTTTTCTAACGGATGTGCAATAAAACCAATTCCGCCCGCATCATTTACTTTAGCAACAATTTCTTTTGCAGGCAACCTTGTAGAGATTGCATCATTTATTCCCAGGGCAAGATAGTGATTCTTGTTTTCCTTATCGTTTATTTCACATCCTACCAAAAGGAGAGTTTTACCGTACCACCCTTCATAACCTTCATTTAACGCACGAAGTGTATTATGATCGGTAATAATTATAAAATCCAAACCGGCATCATTTGCTATATTACCAATATCCTTAACATTCCCTGAACCATCAGAAAAAGAAGAATGGACATGTATTGCACCAACATACTCAAACATATTCTTATTCAAATCCAAAACGTTTGCGGCTCACTTTTTTATCACAATTATTTTAAAGCTTTTAATGATTCCTGCGCCATTGATGCCAACTGAGATTTAGGACTTTGTTTAATTACTTCGTCCCAATATTGTTTTGCAATATCGTTTTCACCTTTAGTAGCAGCAATTGCACCTAAGTTATATTTAGCCTGAAGATTATTTTTATCGTACGTAAAAACTTCTTTAATTAATTTCTCTGCAGTTTCATAATCCTGTTTATGATAATAAATCAGGGCAACATTAAATCTTATATCTGTGCGTTTATTATCTTTTTTAAGGATTTTATTATAGAGATCAATCGCATCATTTTGTTTATGTGCCTGTGAAAGAAAATCAGCATATTCTCTCAGTGCTAATGTATCATCAGGATTTTCATCCACAGCTTTTTTCAGATTCTCCATTCTCATTTTGATTTCTGAACTAACATTAGCTTCTGATGGATTACCCATACCGGAACCCATTCCGCGATGAATATCATCCTGCGGCATTTCCTGATTGGCTAAATCAGAAGGTTTATCATTCCTGATTGAAAACACCACAAGAAGAACAACAGCAATAACAATAATTCCCAGATAAATATATATGGGTTTTAACTTCATCTTACCTCCTTTAAGTGAACAAGTATAACAACAACGAATTTACCCGGTAAGTTTAATTTTAACTACCGGATAATTTAAATGAAATTTTATTCCAACTGCGGTAGGAACTTTATGTAGTATGGCTAATTCGTTAGTACTCCCTACAAGACTTCATGAAGAGTTGTGTATTTAGTTGAATTATCTTTAATCATATCCGAAAGTTTAGACATAAGGATGTCAATTCTCTCATCCTGGATATCATCAAACTCTTCATAAGCCTGGTCGCTTTCGAATATATAAACTTCTTCAAAACTGTTTTGTTTGTTTTTCTTTTCAAATACCGAATAGCTAAGTAAACCATTTGCTTTTATCAATGTTTTTAATTCCCTTACAACAGTTAAATAATCTTCCCTGTTTGAAGGAATTATCTCATATTGAATTGAAAAAATAACTTTAGCCATTTAATCCTCCATGTTAAAATATAAACTTGAATAAAATTCACCGGTATATGTAATTTCAGCCGGACCGGTTAATGATAAATCAGTAATTTTATCTTCCCCAAAAGCAAAATCCACTATTAATTGTTCATTGCCTTTTGTAATCAAAGTAACAGGTGGCTTTACCAAACCCTTATAATTACAAACAAGTGCAGCAGCAACAGAGCCGGTTCCGCATGCAAATGTTTCATCCTCTACCCCGCGTTCGTATGTTCTAATTAAAATTTTATCATCCTCAAGTTGAATGAAATTAACGTTAGCGCCTGCCGGTTTAAGTAAAGAAGAATACCTTATAGCCCGTCCAAGTTCAAAAACCGGTACATTTCTTAAATCATCGTAAGCAGAATTTTTAGTCATAATATCATTTATGTTAATTACCACGTGAGGAGAACCGGTATTAATAAAGTCTGCGTTTTTTATTTGATCGATTTCAGGAAAGACCAAATTGGACTTATAATCCGCAGGTCCGTGCAGGTTAAACTGAACCAGTTTATCGTCAATAACCTTACCGGAATATTCCTTTCCCGACGAATAGAATTTCGCATTGCCGTGTTTAAGCATTCCGCTAAGATAAGCATACTTAATTGAACATCTTGCACCGTTTCCGCATAAAGTACCCGTAGAACCATTGGCATTATAATAATCCATTGCAAAATCATACCCATTCATTTTGGAGATAACCAGAACGCCGTCTGCTCCAATCCCGGTTCTGCGGTTACACAATTGTGCAATTGCAGATGGACTGAATTTCAGCTCAGGATTGAATTTCAAATCGAAAAGGATGAAATCGTTTCCTGCTCCGTTTAATTTTGCAAATGAAATCTTTTTCATAACATTCGAAATTTAAGGTATTAAAGGCTTGCAATCAATAAAAATCATCTTTTGGTATGATTTTTTAGATATCGAGAAATAAGGCCATATCTAAACAGAAATTTCGAATTAGGTTTTAGTATAGCGTCTTTATTAATGCATTCTGTTAAATAAATGCTGAAAATTATTTGTGGTTTTTTCTTACCGATAATGTTATGTTTTAGATAAGGTTCTTGACATTTGAAGTGTTACATCCATTTTTATTTAAATTATCTAAAGCTTTTAGAAAATGATCTTTGATGAATCAGATTCCTGTTTATTAATTCTGAAGCGACTGTATAACGACTATTAAAATGAGGAGGCTTACAATGCGCTATAAATTATCATCTAAAGAGGAACAAGGTTACATTCTATTTGAGGTGGAAGGAAACAGGATTAAAGGTCAGGAAGCTAAAGAGGCTTTGGAAATTTGGGGAGAGATCGGGAAAATTTGTAATGGAAAAAAGATTTTTAAAGCATTGGTTACCTTTAACCTCAAAGGTGATTTACGAACTATGGTAGCGTATAAATCAGGTTTATCAATAGCAGACATCGATTCACTTCAAAATTTGAAAATAGCTTTTATTGATCTAAACACAGACTCGAGCAAAGTCAACCGTTTTTCTGAAACTGTCGCAGCTAATAGGATTGATATAAGTAAAAGTTTTAATATGTTTGATGATGAAAATGAAGCGATAGAATGGTTGCTTTCATAGGAAAGGCCTTATATTTAAAATAGTAAGTTTCTTATTAAGAAAGTAAATTCAGAATTTAGACCAGGGACTCACCCATTTTTTATCTGCACAAGTAATCACTTTTAAGAACTTCTGAAAAATTTCAATTGTAAGAGAATAATTTTGATAATAAAACAATTAATAATTTGTATAAAAAGTTTAATAAAGTTTAATAATTAGTTTTAATATGTCATTTTTTTTAATTCCTAACCGCTTAAAAAAGGAAAGAGTCCCAGCCTAGCGAAGTCAACTGTTTCCGCCAGAGGCGAATAAATTTCAGAGCGGCATCCGGATTTAGCTATAGCTTATGGAGATAGTTTTTTGTTATTATAAAGTT
>CAZIDB010000205.1:3528-8460 GCA_964537965.1 uncultured Melioribacter sp.
ATTTGTGGAGGTGGCGGGAGTCGAACCCGCGTCCGAAATTAGAGCACAATGAACGTCTACACATATAGTTTACCTGGGTTTTTATTTCAATCTTAAGTCCTTAGGTAAACAAAGAAACTTAAAATCTATCAGGTTAAAATTTTCGCCATTTCTACCCTGAACTTGATCTGACTATTGCACCTAAACGTCGTTCAGAATACTCCGGTACAAGAAAGCAAACTGAACGGCTGCACTACCTTAGGTAGATTAAGCAGCTAAGGCGTAATTATATTCGCCAGTTAATTGTTTTACCGTCGTTTTCCCGCAAAGCGGGATCCCAAATGGGACACGTGTCTACGGAGAACACGATGCGCAGTTCAAAGTCATCTTAATCCCGTCGAAACCAAAATTCACCCCCGTATTTCATTAATAGGATGCAAAGAAAGAATTATAACAATTCCTTTTTCCAGATTACATCCGGGATATTATTAACTTTATTTTCATATCGCGATATTACAAAGAACAAGTCTGAAAGACGATTTAAATATATTACAATTTCATTTCTAATTTCAACGTATTTTTTTAACCTGATTACATTTCTCTCTGCCCTTCTGCACACAGTTCTTGCAAGATGGAAGTAAGCAGCGCTTTTTGAACCGCCGGGTAAAATAAAATTTTTCAACTCCGGTAATTCCAAAGTCAGCTTATCAATTAAATCCTCAAGGTATTGGATTGAAACTTTATCAATTTTATCCAATCCAAATTTTTCCATCAATCTTTCTTCCGGTGTGGCTAATTCAGAACCGATTATAAAAAGCTGATTCTGTATTCGTTCTATATCTTTTTGAATATTGCTGTCAGAAGAAAATGATCTGCAGATCCCAATTACAGAATTTAATTCATCAATTGAACCGTAGGCTTCAATCCTGATATGACTTTTAGAAACACGTTTTCCCCCGATTAATCCTGTAATTCCTTTATCACCTGATTTGGTATATATCTTCATTTTTTTAAAGGAAGATCAACAATATTAATTATACAAAGTGAGCCTGCCTCATCTTTAGTAAAAACAGACAGACCATTTTTACAGAATTCATTTTTAATCAAACCTAATGCGATATTCTTTTTAAGATTAGGCGAATATACAACAGATGTAATTTTTCCAATTTCTTTTGATTCATAAATGACTGATGTATTATTTGTTAAACCTTTATCAGTATCAGAGGTTATTCCTTTAAGGTTTCTCTGAACTTTATCGTAGGTATCTAATCTTGCAATCACTTCCTGGCCAATATAACATCCCTTTGTAAAACTTACATCGCTACTTAAACCAATTTCAAGCGGATTGTTGAAATCATTTATTTCATTAGGTACAACCGGTATTCCTTTTTCAATTCTGAAAATATTGTAAGCTTCATCGCCAACGATTTTAAAATCAAATACGCTTTTATTATCAAGCATATATCTTATAAGGTTAACCCCGTTTTCCGGAGTACAGATTATAAAATATTTTTTTACACTGTAGTCAGTCCTTTTAATTATCCAGTAATTAAGTTCATTTAATTTAAAATTACCGACCTGGTCATTTTCACGGTTCTCTATTTCATTATCGAAAATAAGAGTCATAAAAGAATCAGCCTGAGGGCCGGATAGTTCAAAGACAGAATTCATTGAAGAGATATCATTAAGTTTCAGATCCTCAAGAGTTATGTACTTATTAATCCAGCTATGCAATTTATTTTTCAACTCAGCACTACCAACAAGCAAAACTTTTTCTTTGAAATTAATGACGAGGGTTCTGTCAATAATTCTTCCCTTTTCGTTTGTAAATATAGTCCACCTGCTTTCAAAAGGTTTTAAATCCTTAATTGAATTAGTTGTTACCCTGTTAAGAAAATCCAATGATCCATCTCCGGTAATTTCAAACACGCAGGAATTGGAAAGGTCTTTTAAAGCAACACCTAAAGTTAAAGCATCGTATTCTGCACGGGGATTATCGAAAAATTCAAATACCTCAGTCTCCCCTTTTACTTTTGCATTCGGGAAAATACTTTTCAGAAATTCAAATTTCTCATTAACATTATTTTGTTTAACCTCGAACATTTATCTCCATTGAAAAAAATTAATACTCTCTTGTTTGACGCGGATTTCTTGTATTGACGTATAAACTATCTTTTACTTTCCAGACAAACGCAACCGAATCCGCAGACCTGATTCTCTCTTCCAGATTATAAAAATGGAATTCATAGTAATCCGGGTAAATATCATTGTTAACGTTTGCCATTATTCTTTTTCTTGCAAGTCCTTCATAGGTCTCCAACAAATGTGGGTATGATTTAATTCCATGAAGCATAAAGAAATTATAATTTCTATGACCCACAATTATTCCATCCTCAAAATTTGTTTCTATATAAGGTACATTTTTATCTTTCCAGTTTTTAAGCGTCATCCTGTTAAAACCGCCATGAATTGGTATTTGCCGTTCCCAAATTCTAACAAACTCACCATCCTGGCAAGTAAATAAAGTGAGAAACATAAATGCAGTGCCCAATTTTGTACTGTCAAGATTAATAAAGCTTGAATTGAATCCGGTTACATTTTTAGGCTCAATTAATCTCTCACTCTGCCTTGATGTAGCTATTACAGCAAAAACATAGTTTTGATCAGATTTATAAAAAATTACGGCAGCCTTGGGAGTATTATATGTTAATGTCCTTTCAAAATTTACAAGGTAAGAACCAGGCGGATAATTATTAATAATGAATTCTTTCAAAGAAATAGTATCACAGGTGGTTCTATGCTGTGCCTGTTCAGATTGAACGCCAATATTATATTCCTGAATGTCTTTATCCTTTTGTTCGGAAAAAGCCGCTTCATCTCCTTCAGTTTTTGTTTCCTCTCCACCGCAGGAAATTAAAGAGACAGAGAGTAAAAGCAAAACTATTAATAGTGAAAAATGATTTTTCATTTTACCTCACTAAAAAGTAATTATGTTTATGTAACTGCCTATGATGCAAACTCATCTATAAAATAAGCCGAACTTAGTATTCCTAATTTAAAGTGATTCAGATCCATATGTTCATTTGGCGAATGAGCATTTTCCGAATCCAAACCAAATCCCATTAGCACTGCAGGAACTTTAAGGTTTTTAGCAAATTCAACAACAATAGGAATTGAGCCGCCTTCTCTCATAAAAACTGTTTTTTTGCCAAAAGCCTTTTCCATTGCAGATGCCGCTTTCTTTAAAACATTATCTTCCAAAGGAATGATATACGGATTGCCGCCGTGCAAATTTTTCACATTGACTTTAACACTTTTTGGAGCAATCGATTTAATATATTTTGTAAACATCTTTGCAATTTTAACCGGGTCTTGTCCCGGAACCAACCGCATACTTATCTTGGCAGAAGCTTTTGAAGGAATAACAGTTTTAGCACCCGCACCGGTAAATCCTCCCCAAATACCGTTACAGTCAAGTGTTGGTCTTGTCCATAATTTTTCCAGTGTAGAAAATCCTTTTTCTCCTTCTAATTTTTTAACACCAATTTCCTTTGCAAAATTATTATCAGAGAATTTTAACCTTATAAAATTTTCTTTTTCTTTTTTAGTTGATGTTAAAACATTATTATAGAAGCCGGGTATTGTAATTTTACCATTCTTGTTTTTCAGTTTTGATATCATATCAGAAAGAATGTTAATCGGGTTTGGTGATGGTCCACCGAAACTACCTGAATGCAAATCGTGATCAGGACCTGTTACTTCAACTTCCAGGTAAGCTAAACCTCTCAAAGCATAGGTAATAGAAGGCTGCCCTGCTTTAAAGAGAGAAGTATCAGAAATTAATACCGCATCGCATTTTAACAAATCAACATTCTGAAGCAGGAATGATTTTAAACTTTCACTGCCTATTTCCTCTTCACCTTCAATTACAAATTTTACATTTATCGGAAGGCTTCCGTAACACTTGAAAAAGGCTTCAACACTTTTAACATGAACATATAACTGCCCTTTATCATCGGTAGCACCGCGTGCCCATATTTTTTCATCTTTAATGATAGGCTCAAACGGAGGATTAGTCCAGAGTTCAACAGGATCAACCGGTTGAACATCATAGTGACCATAAATTAACAGTGTTGGTTTTCCCGGAGCGCCAAGCCATTCACCATAAACTATAGGATGATTTTCTGTTTTGAAAATCTCAATTCTGCTTAACCCGGCAAGCTTTAATCTATCTGCAACAAATTCTGCTGCTTTAACAACGTCTCCACGTGTTTCTGTAAGTGTACTGATACTTGGTATTTTCAGGAACTCTTTTAATTCTTCTAAGTAATTATCAAAATTATCAAGAATGAAACTTTTAATTTTTTCCACAGCATCCTCGAGAAGGCTTTCATTTGGTTAAAAAAATCTTTGAATACTTGAAATGATTTTCAAGAAAACACTCACAAATCTAATAATAAGAAAGCAGATATGAAACAGGATATCTTCAATAAATAAATCCTTAAAATACTGCGATACGAATGTGACAGCAGTACTTTAGTCAATATTATTAATTGCCCCACGATCCGGTTCTTATTAATTAAAAGTGATTGTTAAAACTTAGGTGCTTTGTTATATTTGAGCAATGATTCTATTTCGTTACATATTAAAAAATCATATTGGCCCATTCATATTTTCTCTTGTTACACTAATCTTCATGCTTCTGTTCAACTTTCTTACAAAGTTTGCAGACAGATTAGTTGGAAAAGGATTAGGCACATGGGTTATAACAAAATTAATTGTTTATAACCTCGCATGGATGGTTGTACTTGTCGTCCCGATGTCGGTTCTTGTTGCTACTCTCATGGCATACGGCAACATGTCAAACAATAATGAAATCTCAATTATGAAAGCTTCCGGAATAAGCATTTATAAAATGATTTTACCGCCCTTTCTTGTAAGTATTTTAATTGG
>CAZIDB010000206.1:0-8424 GCA_964537965.1 uncultured Melioribacter sp.
GACCTGAAAATCGCCAAATAATTTTTCTGATGGCGTTTCTCCGTGGGTTGCTGCACCATTTATAAAAAAATCACCCCCGTCCCATAAACCAATATTTTTAGTTTCAAAGCCCAATTTAATGTTTGCCATTCCAAGATAAACTGAGCCGGTCTTTTTGCCGCCGCTCAGGTTGGATGCAAAATCTCCGATATAATTAATTGAAGGCGTGAAAAAACTTGTCTGATGAAAGAAATTATTAGTTTTATCTGAATTGTTAGGGGTGGGTTGATCCTGAGAAAGGATGACTTGCTTTAAGAAAAGCACAAGTATATTTAATCCTATGGTAAATTTTGTCATATATTTTTACTGCTTTAGGTAAACTCGAAAGTAAAAATATAAACATAATCATCCCACCACAATCACAACAAAAGGGGAAATAAACAGAAATGCCTCCCAAATAATAGTGACTAGTAAAAAGTGAGAGTAAAAAATACCCTATAAAGATCTCAAGTGTACTTCTGTTAAGTTTATATGAATGCCGTAGGATAGCTGGAACGAAATTTTTCGAAATACGCATGATTTTTTACTAAGTCGAATAAATCTGTAATATCTTCTCTGTTAAGGTTTAACATTTGGTTATTATTATTTAAGAATACATTCTCCTTCATTAAACGGGAATATACTTCAAGCAGAAAATTAAAGAACAAATATTCATCCATGAATACTCTTCCCTTACCTGAGCAAACGCAAAAATTTCCGTCTTCAAGCTGCTTAATCTGTATTTTATTTTTTGATGCTACTGTTACGGTTCTTATTATTTCCATTTTACGGGCTAAGTTTTGAAAGGCATAATACTAAATGTTTACCATAATGTTAGTTGCTAATTTTACAGTGTATTACTTCTGAGCCTAATTTGTTTTTTATGTAAGGGATTATCTTTGTTATTAAGCCCCATAATCCCCACTCTAAATCTTTAATATCGTAAAATGATATTGCCCGGACGAATTCTATCCCGGGATGCCAGAATTCAATATCGGTATAGTTTTTAACCGTCCAGTAAAAACGTGAGTTATAACCAAGGGCTTTTACTGTTGGATGAAGTTTGTTTTTCATCCACTTACCAACAGCTTCAAAATAAAAATCTGCATCATTAAACTCTGCTGCAATTGCAATAAACAAATTCTTAATTTCTTCTTCTTTAAAATACATTAGTGTGCCTTCGGATATTATTAGTACATTACGGTCTGCGGGTGTTACCTGTTTAATCCAGGCAGGTTCTAAGATTGAACCTGCCATTAGTTTGTAACGACTGTTTTCCGAAAAGAACTGTTTCTTTAAAGTAATGGTTTCTTTTACGTCTACATCATACCATGTAACCTTGCCGTTATCAAGGCGCATAAAACGGGAATCCAGTCCGCAGCCGATATTAATAATTAAACCATAAGGATGTTTTATCATAAATTCTTTTACTGCTTCATCAAAAATTATAGTTCTTGCGGCAACACCGGTTATAGTCATCTGTAAGATTTTCCGGTTTACTTTGCTAAAAACACTTTCATCAAAATCAAGTTTGTTTAAGAAGTTACCCGCATAGTAATCTTCCATAACTCGGTTTATTCTTTCTGTATGTTTTGCTCTTGCCCATAAAGGAATAAATAGTGTAGCCGGAATATCCTTTAGTACGGCAGATTTAATTTCAGTTTGCTGCATTCTAAAACTCATAATAATTTATTTTACAGGGACACATCTATATTAAAGAATAATGTTCTTGGCTGAGATGGTCCGTAAACATAACCCGGATCACGTGTTAATCCGTAATCAAGATCTTCCTGATAAGCATTTGTAATATTTTTAATTCCAACAGAAAAGGAACTTTCAGCATCCTTAAACAATTTTACTTTCTGCGTTAAAGATAAATCGATCTCAACAAACTCGTCACTCTTGGTTAAAACTAAAAGCGGGTCTTCCTGGTAATCCACCACAACTTCATGAGGAATATACATGCTTCCGGTATATTTAAAGGAAACAAATGCATTTAGAGAAGAAGTTATTTCGCAGGAAGTTCTTAAGTAGCCGAAAACATCAGGCGTGCGGAAAAATTCTTTTGTATCATAATCAGCAACATTGTCTTTGTACTTGTTCTCTTTAAATGTAAATCCGGTTCTTATTTCAAGAGGAGAAACTGGCTTAATGCCGAAATCTATTTCTAATCCTTTAACATCTGCGCCGCTGCTATTAATTCTTTCCCAGTATTCAATTGTTCCATTTGCAGAAATAAATTCATCTGCGTAAGCATCTGTTAGTTTTGTGTAAAATCCGGTTAGGCCAATTAAAACGGGAATGTCTCCGACAAAATCCTGGAACTCTGCACCTAAAGAATAGGATGTGCTTCTTTCTTCTTTCAAACCATCCGAGTTTCTTATAACGCGCTGTGTGCCTTCAAGGCCGCAGATGTGCAGATCTTCATCAAAAATCTGAGGAGCTTTAAACCCTGTTGTTAAACCGGCACGCAGGGTTAATGCATCAAACAATTTGTGTTTTATGTTAATGCGGGGACTAATAATCCACTTTTCAAGAGATGAATGGTCATCAAATCTAACTCCGGCAACAATCTGGGAGTTGTCCTTTTCGTCTAAAGAAATTTCGTCCTGAAGATAAATGCCAAGATTTTTAAAAGTTTCATCTACATAATAAGCTGCATTAGAAACGCTTTTATCAAGCAATTTATCATGATCATATTGAATACCGGCAGTAATTAATTGTGAGTATAAATTGTAATTCAGCTGAATGCCTGCCGTATGAAGAGGATTGTCTGAAAATCCATAATAATTAAGCGCTTCAAGCCGTGCTTCTGGCGTATCTTCAGATAATCCGCCATAATATGAATCCCTTTGTAAAAGGCTGAAAGCATAGTTTACTTTATAATTAAAAACAGGACTTATATTATGAATCCATTTAATTTTTCCACCCCATTTAAAATGCCTAACCATTTCTGCTATTGCAGCTTCGTGAACAGGTTTATCAAGTTCACTGCCGCCGCGCCTTTCTTCAAAAATTCTGTGGAAAGAAAGCTGGAGTTCTGAATTATCCATAGGTTTAATGAAGCCGTTAAAACCGATTGTTTCGTTTTTCAGAACTCCCAATTCAGTAATACCATCACCATTTCTATCATACGCGTTTCTGTTTCTTGCCGAGCCGTACACATAAAAGCCGGTATTATTATTATCGCTTATAATTTCTGCTATTGCGCTTATCTTCTGGTCAAATGCTCCTTCTGCAGAGTTACCGGAATATGATATTTTTGCGCTGTTATAAGCCGGTCTACGGGTCATCATATTAATTGTTCCTGCAATAGCCCCACCTCCGTATAAAGAAGATCCCCCTCCCTTAACAACTTCAATTTGTTCAATCATTTCCTGCGGATAGTGTTCCAATCCATAAACACCTCCCAGTGAGCTTATAACAGGGTCGCCGTCAATTAATAACTGCGAGTATTTGCCATCAAAACCAAGAATTCTAACCTGGGTAAAGTTACAGTTATTACAATCGTTCTCAACCATTACTCCGGTTTGTAAGCCAAGCGCCTGCGCAAGGTTACAAGCATTCTGTTGCTGTATAAGTTTTTTTGGTATTACTTCTGTTTTAACAGATGCGTTTTCATAAAGATGGAGAGAATTTGTACCCGTTATAACAACAGCTCCTGTTTCAATCATTGCCTGTTTTAATTCAAAAGCGAGATTCGAAATATCTATGTTATTGTTGGCTGCGTTTACTTTATACTCAAGTGGTTTATACCCAATCATTGTAATTTGGAGTTCAAACTCAGAAGAAGGGACTTTGTTTATTGTGAATTGTCCCTCTACATTTGTTTGCGAACCAATGTTTGTGTTCTTTATTAGAATTGTTACTCCGGCAAGTGGTTCTTTTGTAGCCGCATCAATTATCTTTCCTGCTATAGAAAAGCCGGATTTAGGAGAGTCTGTTGTAGTTGCAAAAACAATATTCGATTTAAATAATAAGAGCATTACCATTAGCGAATAAGGTAATCTGCGTATTAAAGCTTTCATTTTTTACCTTAGATTAATATTATGAAAATAATTCTGCGATTGCCAAGTGATTTGGCAAAGCCATAAATAGAAAAAATCAGGTTGGTTTTATTTCACTGGGGGCGCTCTTAGGGAATTAACTCCTAAAATTAAAGAATTCGGTTTTATTGAATTGATAGATGGAATAATAGCCTGGGGAATTTTTTTAAATGAAGAAAAAACCGGAGATTCGTCAGGGGTATAAAGCAAAGCAGCAAATGTTAGCAACTGACATACAGAATCTTTATCCCAGAACGGATCTATTGTTTTTGATTGGGGTTCGGTTTCAAAGCATATATGAGATTTATCTGTGTAAAAGCGTATTACATCATAATGAAAAGATGCAAACACGAAAAAGAAAATATGATAAAGAAGAAATATCTTATAAAAGAGGGTAATATTTTTTTTAAATTTTATCAAAATCTGTTGTTAATTGATTTTATAATATTTTAAATACTTTTGAATCAAAACTATTTAAAAGACAAGCAACATGCAATCACAACAAAAGAGGAATTTATTGAAGAGTTATCCATTAATGTTGGGATGAAAAGAAATGTTTATAAATTTTTATGATTCTGAAAGCGAAAAACTATCATTTGCGGAAGCACACTTTTTTCAATTTGATTATTTGATTTGTTTCACCTGAGATTTAATCTATCCTTCTTTTTCCTTCCAAGCCATATAATAAACCCGGTAACCGGCAGACTTGAACAGATTAAGCTTGCACCGAATACGAGCACTTTGCCTGCAAAACCTAATATTGCCCCAACGTGTATATCGTAATTCATCCTGTGAAGTTTGTCTCCCATTCCTGCATCGGTATATTTTCCTGAGTGTGGGCCCTTGTTCGGAAGTTCATTAAGAGTGTACTGGTCGTAGTAGTAATAATCTACTTTATAATAAGTACCGGGACGATGGTTAACAAAAATATTAATTGGTGATGAAACAGTAAGCGGAAAACCAACATATATTCCTGCATAATCCGGAAGTGCATTATTATGTCTTGCCCATACTATGTCAACCAGATTTTTATTATCGGTTAGCAGATAATTTTTAGTAGTGTCTGATGGCGGCTCGTAATAGTCATAGAAAGTTTCACCGCCGGATGTAACCCAGTAAAATGATTTTGTAAACCATTCAAATCCCATTACTAATCCTGTAATGGAAAGAATTAATCCGATTAAAAAAATATAAAAGCCCAGCACGTTATGAAGATCGTAATTTTTTTTTCTCCATCTTGCGCTAAATTTAATTGTGAATCTTTGTTTTACGGCTTTCCTTTTCCGGGGAAACCAAAGCACTAATCCGGATAAAAGCATTATAAAGAATACAAGCGTTGCGCTTGCAGCCACAGTCTTGCCGGTTTCTTCCGGAAGCCATAAGTAGTAATGTCCATGTAAAATAAAGTGGAAGAAACTATTTTCTACGTCAACAATTTCAAGTAACTCACCTGTAAAAGGGTTTACGTGAGCTGTATAATAATATTCGGGCTCGGCACTATAGAAATAAATGATTGCGCTTTTATTCCTTTCCCTGTAAGTAATTCCGTTTGCAGGCCTGCCCGGCAATTCTTTTTGTGCAATTGCCTTCAATTGAGAAGGCGGAAGGAAATGTGTGCCTGATTGTGATTTAATATGATTATATGAAAAAAGTATATCTTCAATCTCCAGTTGAAAAGCAAGAATGCAGCCGGTGATACTTAGAATAAATACAATTATTCCTGATGAGAACCCAAGCCAAAGATGAACTTTTCCTATTACTTTTTTTAATGTCATGCTTATAACTTAAACTCTAATGACAGACGGAAATTTCTTGGTGCTTCAGTAATCCAGGTGTAGAAATTATACCATGCTGTTGGCGGAAAACCCGAATACAGATAATCATTAAGTAAATTATTAATTATCAATCCTAATTTGAATCTTTCATTTTGCCAGGAGATGCCGCCGTCTAATCTGAAATAATCAGGAAGTTTCTGGCTGGAACCGTCCCAAACGTACCAAGAAATCCTGTCGATCTGGTATTGATAACCGATTGATAATCCAAGCCCGCTTAATATTCCGTTATGGCTTCTGTATGTAAGCCATGTGTTCTGAATTTGCTTAATACTTCCCGGTGTTTCATTGCCTACGGTTTCAGGATTAGTATCCTTTGTTATTTTAGAATCTGTGTAAGCATAATTTATAATTGCTTCCAGGCCGGGAAAAATTTCTCCGGTTAAGTCAAATTCAATTCCCTTGGTTTTTATTTCACCTAACTGAATTGAAAAATTAATATGTTCAGGATCGGAGTTCAAAACATTCGTCTTTGTAATCTGGTAAAGAGCTATAGTTGAATTCCATTTGTTGTTAAACCAATCTTTCTTAATTCCAAATTCTATATTTGAGCCTTTAACAGGTTTGAAATGATTTCCGTTAAAATCTTCTCCGCTCTGAGGTATAAATGATTGATCATATAATCCATATACAGCAGTGTTGCTTAGCAGTGTAGCGCTTAAACCAATCCTTGGAGTAACAACATTTTCAAAAGGTTCGGTGTCTATTTGTGAATGTGTATATCTGCCGGCAATTGTAAGCCTTAAATTGTTTTCAAAAAATACCAGTTCATCCTGAAGATAAATGGCCTCATAGGTACCAAGCTCAGAATAGTTATGCCTGTTCTGAAGACTGTTTGAAAAATCATACTTTGGGATTTCACTTAAAGGAATTCCGTATTGCGGGTTATAAATATCCAGAGAAGGAATTACACCGGCATAACCGAAATCAGCAATAGAATTTTTTGAACCTAAATCTAATCCTGCAAGAATTGAATGCCTTATACTTCCGGAAATAATTTTACCGTTCACATACACCTGTCCCAGTTTGTGTTTATTGCTTGAGTCCCACACATACAGATTGCGTGAAAGATTACCAGTGCTGTCAATATCGCCGGGCCAGGTGTCATAACCATGGATTGAATTATCAAAGTATACAAGCTGGGCAGTAATTTGCCAACTGCTGCTTAAACGGTGATGAAGATATACAAACAAACTATGGTCATTAATTTTTGTCGGTTCAAGATTAGGGTCATAAGTTGTAAAATTTATAGGTACGTCCTCATATCCTTTCCCTGAGAAAACATAAGCTGCAGGCTGAAGAAAATCTGAATGCTGATATGTATATTCAAAAGTAAGAGAAGTATTTTTATCAAAATTATATTTTAACACCGGAGCAATCAGGTATCTGTTATTATAATCATAATCTACATGTGAATTACGCAGCTGCCCCATAACATTTAACCTGTATAAAAGTTTTCCCTCGTCATCAAATTTATCATCCAGATCAATTGCAGCACGGTAAGCACCGAAACTTCCAACAGTAATTTCATAATTGCTTTTTCGTGAGTTGGTTGGTTTTTTAGTTACGACATTATAAAAACCGCCCGGCTCTCCGTTGGAAAGCATAAAACCTGCAGGGCCTTTAACAAATTCAATTCTTTCAACCATTGCCATATCTTCTACTAATGGTCCCCATGTTGTGGCTATATTCATTCCATTGCGGTAAGCAGGAATATGATCTCCTCGTGTATAAAGGCGCGCATAAATATTATCCCAGTGTTCAACCCGGCTAACGCCGCTTACGTTTCTTGTTACTCCTTCTATCATATTAAATATCTGCTGATCATCCAGAGTCTTCATTGTTATCACCTGAATGTTCTGGGGAATATCAAGCAGCTTTGCTTTCAGGCGTAAACCATCAGAAATATTTTCGGTATTGTATGAATCTTTATCTCCTGCCACAGTTATTTCATTAAGATGAATGGCAGCTTCCTTTAAAATAATATCCTGAAGAATGGTTGAACTACCGGCAGGAATATTTACTTTTGTTTCGGAAGTCTCATATCCGACAGAAGAAACACGAAGAGTATATGAACCTTCATCTATGTTGTTAAGCTGGTAATTGCCGGATACTTCACTGGTGGTTCCAAGAGGAGTACCGGTTAATATTATACTTGCCATTGCAAGGGGTTTATTATCTACGGTTAAAACTTTTCCCTTTATAGAGGCATTACCATTCTGAGCATTTAAATAAACAGAGAATAATAAGAACAGAAAAAAACAGTTATACCAGGTCCTCACATTTTGCCCTTTCAAATGATTTGCAAAAAAAATTTTTATGATAAATTAGATTTGAAAAGAGAGGTTATCAATCACTACTAAACGGGATATTTAAATTTTTCTAATCCCATTAAATTGGTATAATAGTTTTAAATCTTGTAGTCTTCTATTTGAATTATCTTGTTTGAGATGGCGTAAATTGTAAGACCCGCCTGGCTTTTAATGCCGGTTTTTTGTGTGATGTTTTTCCTGTGGCTGATTACTGTG
>CAZIDB010000207.1:0-8416 GCA_964537965.1 uncultured Melioribacter sp.
CATACCTGGTGATCCGGTAAAAGCCGGTCATTTATGGATTTACTTTTAACTACTTTAGTATGGCAGGATTTGCAATCAGTCTGCTCGGTATGAAGCTTATGAGAAAACTTAATCAGCTTTTCATTACCTGAAGCGTATGCATAATCTTCATTTACAAAGAAAGCGTTAAAAGTAAAGAATCCTAAAGCAATAAAAATTATTAAGAAGTAAAAATATTTTCTTTTCATCTTACATCAGATTTAAGTTGTGGCTAAACCAGAAATTTAGTTTAAGAAATAACCTGAGATCATCTTTGTAGATTTTGTTATTCAGAAATTGTCCCTGAACATCAAACGATAATGCGCGCCATGGCCTTACATTAACATTTGCTAAAACGGTTGTAAGATCATTCCTTTCGGCATCCTTTGATAACTTATATGTAGTAAAACTTATTCCTGCTGAAGGAGTTAGAAGTCCATCCAGTATTGTATGCGCTGCATATAAAGAAACGGCATCAAGTTCTCCTGCATAGCCAAAAGTTTTTCTGTAATTCAAATTTCCAAATGATGAGTTGATTCCAACTGAAACCCGTTCAGAATTATCGTCTTTATAACTTACATACCCGAAATTTCCGATTAAGGTATAATCTCCAAGTTTATAATCAAGACCTCCTTCTATCTCCTGCGAATTACCGTAATCAAAAACAGAAAAGATGGAGTTATATCTTACTCTTGGTTCGCGGTAATTGTAATAAGCTTTAATACCTAATCCTTCCATTGGTTCATATCGTCCGTCAACTTCAACCTTAGAGGTTTTTTCATAATTGAAATCGAAATCATAACGGGTATTAATTGATATGAGCTTTGGTAGATCATAGGATATTTCTGCTGAGGCAAATTTATATTGATTAGATTTGCTTTGAATAAGTACAGTAATTGGATTCAGATTTTCATCCAACCGCGAAGCCCAGTAATCGTAAGATTTGAAATTCTTATTTATATAACTAAGTGCAACACGAAAATCTGGTATTGAATTTATTACAAACTTGCCGCCATAAATATAATTGTCCTTCCAGTTTTTGGTTAATTCCATTTTCTGGTAAGGAGGAGTATTGCCTCCGTAGTAACCGGATAGTTTGTAATCATCAAATTTCAGGTCAAGATTAACACCATCATAAATTCCGCCGGCAATACCATTGAATAAAGGTTGTCTTCCTACTTTAATTGTGGCAATGTCCAACAGATTTCTAGCTTCGAGATATAAGTTGTAAAACCTAAGCCTTGGGTCGTAATCCATTGCTTTGGAAAGATCACCTTCAAGAGAAAAATATGATCTGATTGAAAAAATATCTCGGTTAATGTTCAGATTTAGTGTTTGGTATGTGCGTACGTTTGTGTTTGACACATCAATATTTTCATATCGTTCAAAGGTATAGATGGAAGACGAAAATCTTCCATTTATATTTTGAGCAATACTTAATATCGGTAAGATTAAAAGAACAAGAATTGGAAATATCTTATTCATCTTATTACCTTTTGTTAAATTTTAACTTTTAGGAACATCGTGAGCAATTTTCGACCAGGCTTCCTTGAATTTAAATGACTTAAATGTAGGACTTTTGGAATTATGGCAGCCTGTGCAGAATTTTTCTTTATTGTCATGAACAATTAATCCATTAGCAATAGCTTTTGTTTTATCTTTCATAACAGCCAAAGCCTGGTAATCTGAACCCGGGCCGTGACAGGTTTCGCACTGAACACCATCTTCTACTTTGAATTTTGGTCCTTTAAGCGATGCATCAACATTATGCCCGCTGACATGACATTGCAAACACTCCGGTGTTTCAGCAGCCTTGGTTTTAAAACCTTTTTCTTTTGCAATTTTATCTGCTTCAGCAGTCTGCAATGTTTTAAATGCTTTTGAGTGTTTGCTTGATTGCCAGATAGATAATTGCTTTCCCTGCTTATCTGATTTATGGCACATCCCGCATTTTTCTGCGCCAACGTAAGAATGTTTCTTTGTATCCATTGTTTCCGGGTTATAGATAAAACCAAAGGAACATATGGTGATGAGCACTAACAGAAAATATTTATTTTTCCTTAGCATTTTCACTCCTTATTTTTTGATTGGGTAAATGACAAAACTACGATTCCAATATAAATTAATTTTTATTTTGTCGAAACTATATTTAATTCTGGTCTGTCTCATTGGAATTCAAATCTTCTTGAGTATTACCGGGTTCTTCAATCTCATTTTTTATTATTTCAGAATCACTTTTTATTTTCAAAATGCTTTCCAGTTCAAGCGGATGTTCGTGCTTCATTTCTTCTTCAGAAAGAACTCCTGTAATGAATGCCGTATTCAGAGGATAAACTTCCGGATTAAAAATCACGTAATAAAAGTGCCATACAATAATAGCAAGCGTTGCGAGCCATGCTTCGTAAAGATGGACATATGTTGTCGCATCCATTAGAATCTTTGGAGCGAATGATAAAAAGTACGTGTTAAAAAATAAAATCAATCCTGTAACAGACATTACAATAACCCCCCATACCAACGCCCAGTACTCTGCCTTCTCCATGTAGCTGAACCTGTTGAATAATGGTTTTACCTTGCTTAAACCGAGAAGGTATTTGGCATTGATTCCAAAATCTTTCAGGTCTTTTAAAGTCGGTAGAAGATCGATAAGTAATTGTCTTCCTCTTTTAGTAAAAAGCAAATAGTAGCTATGATAAAGAGAAACAAGAATCATTGCTATTCCAAAGATTCTGTGTGCAATACTTCTTGTTTCAAATGCCCACTCACCAAGTATATACCTGAACGGAAAAAACCACCAGGCTTCAGGATACTTTAATGCAAATCCTGTGAATACAAGTGCAATAAAACTTGTTAGCATTGTAAAATGCTGAACGCGTTCGTTTAACGACATCCTAAGATAATATTTCCCCTGCTCTTTCAATTCTTCAATTTCTTTTTTGTGCTTCTTTTTTTCCTGTCTCTTCCGTATAAAATCCAGGATATTGTGAATCAGCATAAATCCGATAATCAAAATGATCAGAGCGATATAAATTCTTGTTAGCCAGTATAGCAATGCAGATTCTTCTTTCGATCCTGTAAGATGTACTTTCCTGAACTCAAATGAAATATTTGCGCCGGGATGACACTTACCGCACGTTCTGGATAAATTATTTTGATTAATAGATGAAGTGGGATCCGAGATTGGTTTAATACTATGCGCTCCGTGGCAGCTTGCACAATCCGCAGAATATTTTGAACCACCTCTTACTGCAAGTCCATGATAACTTTCATTGTAAGAACTTGTTTTGTTGGCAGGCACTCCATATTTGCTAATCATCTCAACATCGGCATGGCACGAACTGCAAAGTAACACAACATTTTTACCGGAGGCAACTTTACTTACCGGATTTGCTTTACCAATTATCTGATGATTTCCATGACAATCAATGCAGGTTGGTGCATCCATAATTCCTTTTGCAATCGCTGAGGCATGGATACTTTCTCTATATTCCTTCGCAATATTAAAATGACATCCTTGTGAATTGCCGCAGGTATTAGCAATATTCTCTTTCTTCACTTTAGAAGATTTTATATTCTTGGCCTGCATCAAATGAGAGCTGTGACAATCAGAGCACGTGGCCGCATTTTCATTTCCGTTCTTTAATTCCTGAAAATGCGTCGATAATTCATAATCCAAAATTTCACTTGCTTCTTTACCGGCAAGTTGAACTACTTCTGCATTTTTAACATGACAATTCATGCATACTTTATGCTCATTCAGTTTACCCAAAGATGATCTTTCAACTGAACTAATATTATGTTCACCATGACAATCAATACAGTTAGGAGCAACTGCGATATTTGCCAGAAAAGCTATTCCATGAATTGATTTTTTATAATCCTTTGATGCTTGTTCATGGCACTTACCGCATGTATTTGGAATATTTTCCTTAGCTATTTTACTGCTGGCAGCATTTACACCCATTATTAAATGATTGTCATGACAATCCACACAAGTTGCTGCCTCTTTTCCGGATTCGGAAACTCTTGCATGAATACTTGTTTGATAATTCTTTACAAATTCTACAAGGTTCGGTTTTCCTGCTTTCTCAAAACTCTTCTTGTTCAAATGGCATTTAAGGCAAGCCTGAGACGAAATGGAATATTTATTATTGAAAACATCATGCGCACCATGGCAGCTTACACAACCGGGTGTATTCGGATCTTTAGCTAAATTATGAACACTTTTAGTGAATTCATCTTTACTTTCTTTGTGGCATTCGGCGCAAAGTTTTTGCTCATCAGTTTTTGTAAATTTTGCCTGTTTAATATCATGAGCAGTCTTATTGTGACAGTCTGTACATATAGGAGCTTTTATTCCGGTTAAGAATTTTTTATAATGAATGCTCCTGCTGTAGTTTTTTATACCCGGTGTTTTATGGCAATTAAAACAAGTTAAAGCTTCATTTTCTCTTAATGAGGCAGAAGGTTTTATTTCGTGCTTTGTATGACAAGAAAAACATTTTACATTTTTTTGTCCATGAACGCTTTTAGAAAATACTTCTGTATCATGGCAACCGGAGCAATCAACAAATGATATATTGTTTCCCTCTTTATGTGGTAGATTATCAGCATCAAAACCAGAATGGCAATCAATACATTCTATCTGTCCATGGACAGAATTCTCAAATTTTTGTTTATCAATAAATAGAGAAACTTCTTTACCCTTACGTTCAAACGATAGTGTTTGATCGCTGTGGCAATCCAGACAAGGTGTTTTCTTATCCTGGGGAAATGCTAATGTACACATCACCATTAAAACATATATAAGAAAAAACCTCATAAAACTCCGATAATTATTTATCCTTTTTCTGCAAAGTTTCAGAATATTTAGTAGCTACTTCTTCAACAGAGCGACTTGAGATTAAGTTATAAATCCTATCCCGAACCAATGCCCATTCTTCGTGCAAAGGACAAGGGTTTTCTTCGGAACACTCTTTCAAACCGGTTACACATTTCTGATTAATCACCGGTCCTTCAACTCTTTCCACTATTTCAAGTATAGAGCTTTTTTTTGCAAGGTCAGTTATTTTAAATCCGCCGCCTCTTCCTTTAAAGGAATCAACATAACCGTATTTTGCCATCCTTTGTAAAATCTTTGCCAAATAATGAGATGGTATCTCTTCACTCTTAGCTATTTCAGAAGACATCACTAAACTTTCCTTAGGTTGTCTTGCTAAGAATAAAACTGCTCTAATTGCGTATTCACCGGTTTTTGTATAAATCATGGTTTTTCCCTCCATTATTTAGTTAAAAAAGATAATTGAGTACAATATCCATTTTGAAATTATAAAGAATTTGAACATTTGTCAAATACGGAAAAACCATTATAATTAACCTCCAAACATCAATAATAGTACCATTAGACTTTTTTCTATACTATCGACATTAAATACCGTTTGACCCTGGATATTCCCGTTGTTGGGAATAATAATTTCAACATTGGAGAATATTTCAGCAATTCAACGATGGCAATATACTATTTCCTGATTATTAATACTAATTTTTCCTTTAGTTGCATCAGTTAAGGTAACCTTTAAGGATTCAGTTTTTGTGGGAGGTACAAGAACTTCGAAGGAGAGATTTTCCTGGAATGTTGTATTTGTAATTATGCAATTCAGATTTTTAAAAATTTTATAAACAATACCCTGATCATCAGAATTGATTTTAATTTCAAGTTTTTGATATTTGATAAAATCAACAAATTCCACATTGGATAGATTATATTCTGCTGCTTCATAATAAGTTTTTCCTAATAAGCCGACCCCAAGTTTTGTCCCCCCAAAATATCTTACTACTACTACCAAAATATTTTTAAGGTCAAAATGCTGGATAGCATTTAAAATTCTAATACCTGCAGTTCCATTTGGTTCACCATCATCAGAATATTTGAAAGTACTATCTTTCAGTTGCAGTGCATAGCAATGATGAGTAGCATCATAATGCTCTTTACGGATATTCTCCAATATTACATGTGCTTCATCTAAACCTGAAACAGGAAAAGAATAGCAGTTAAACAATGAGCCCTTTACTTTGATCTTCGTTTCTACGCTGGTTTTTATTGATCTAAATCCTTCATCAAAATTCATTTTAAAATTTTTACCCTAAAAATTTGATTTTGTACACCATTGTCATTAAAATAATCAATTCAAAAATACGATTTAGTGCAATGAATATACAAGACAAGATAATTGTTAGAGGGGCAAGAGAACATAATCTAAAAAATATTGATTTAGAACTGCCACGCGATTCTTTTATTGTGATCACAGGTTTATCCGGTTCAGGTAAATCTACACTTGCTTTTGATACTATTTATTCGGAAGGACAACGTAGGTATATCGAATCATTATCATCTTATGCACGGCAGTTCCTGGATCAGTTGGAAAAACCGGATGTTGATTTAATTGAAGGATTAAGTCCGGCTATTTCAATCGAACAAAAATCCACTTCTCATAATCCCCGCTCAACCGTAGGCACAGTTACTGAAATTTATGACTACTTAAGATTATTATATGCACGCTTAGGAACAACATATTGTTATAATTGCGGCAAACCTGTTGTTAAACAAAGTTCTGAACAAATAATAAATTCCATCAAAACAAATTTCGTAGACAAGAAAATTATTATTCTTGCTCCAATAATAAAGGGAAGAAAAGGTCATTACAGGGAATTGTTTGAAGAGCTTTTAAGCGATGGTTTTTTAAGAGTAAGGGTTGATGGGAAAATCCATGAAATTACAAAAGGTTTCCAGGTTGACAGATATAAACTTCATGATATTGAATTGGTAATTGATCGGCTTAAAGTTGCAGAAGATTCTTACCAGCGTTTGGTTGAATCCAATGAGGTAGCATTAAATTATGGCAACGGAACAGTAATCATCTCAGATGGAAATGAAGACTTTATCTTTAGCCGGAACCTCGCTTGTATTGATTGCGGAATTAGCTATCCTGAATTAGCACCAAACTCATTTTCCTTTAACACACCTTATGGTTCGTGCCCTGATTGCGACGGACTTGGCGAAAAGAAAGAACTTGATATTAATTTGTTAATTCCTGATTGGGATAAATCAATTAACGAGGAAGGAATTGCAGCACTTGGAAAACCACGACAAATGTGGTTCTTTAATCAGGTACATGCAATTTCTAAAATGTATGGATTTGATTATGATACTAAACTTCGTGATTTGACTGATGAACAAAAAAATATTTTGCTTTATGGTACAAAAGAAAAAATACCCTTCACTTATACTTTTGGCGGAGGAAAGACTGTAACCTATACGCATAAATTTTCCGGTGTCTATAATTATGTAAAACATTTTTGGGAAACAACTTCTTCAAATTCAATTCGTGAATGGGCAGAGTCTTTCATGAATACACAGACCTGTACAACCTGTAACGGCGGCAGATTAAAAAAAGAATCTCTTGCAGTTAAGTTTGCCGGTCATAATATTTCTGAAATTACAAATCTCTCTATTACAAAGTGCCTTGACTTTTTTAGTAAAATAAAACTTACGGGTCGTGAAGAAATTATCGCCAGACAAATATTAAAAGAAATTACATCTCGGTTGAGTTTTCTTCTTAATGTAGGTTTGGATTACCTGACTTTGAATCGCTCTGCAAGAACACTTAGCGGTGGTGAAAGCCAGAGAATCCGTCTTGCTACACAAATAGGTACACAGCTAGCGGGAGTATTATACGTACTTGACGAACCAAGTATAGGACTTCATCAAAGTGATAACCTGAAGCTTATAAATTCATTAAAGAAATTGCAGGAGTTAGGCAATACAATTATTGTAGTTGAGCACGACAGAGAAACAATTGAGAATTCTGATTATATAGTTGATTTGGGCCCAGGTGCAGGCGAACATGGCGGTTATGTTTGTCTTGTTGGAGAAACAAAAAAAGTACTTAAATCAAAAAACGGAAGTGACTCTCTTACATTGAAATATATGATGAATAAAGAACAGATTGAAATTCCTGCTAATCGCAGAAAAGTTAATGGTAAGATAATTGAACTTTCGGGCGCTTCAGGTAATAATTTGAAGAAAGTTGACCTGAAAATTCCGGTTGGTACTTTTACTGTAGTTACAGGTGTAAGTGGTTCGGGCAAATCAACATTGATAAATGAGACACTCGTAAAAATTCTGATGAAGAAAATTTATAATTCTAAAGTCGTTCCACTTGATTATAACCAGATTAAAGGTTTAGAGCACATAGATAAAATTATTGAAATCGATCAATCTCCGATTGGAAGAACTCCTCGCTCAAACCCTACAACATATACAGGTTTATTTACATTCATCCGTGATCTGTTTGCACAATTACCTGAAGCGAGAATCCGGGGTTATAAAACCGGAAGA
>CAZIDB010000208.1:0-8366 GCA_964537965.1 uncultured Melioribacter sp.
ATTCTAGTCGGCGTTCCGAATACATTCAGAAACAGGGATTTCACTCCAATTGCAGATGCAAATGTTGCCGGCAGCGGCGGTGCAGATAATTTTCTTAAAGTTCTTAAAGAAGAATTAATTCCGGTGATTGAAGAACAATACAGAACGCTTCCCTACCGCATTATGATTGGTCACTCCCTTACAGGAATGTACTGCTTCTACACAATGCTTAAGGAACCCGGTTTATTTAATTCATTTGTTGCCGTAAGTCCCTGGGTAATTTATCATAATAATTTTCTTGTCGATTTTATTAATAAAGAATTGCCTAATCACACCTCGCTTAAAAAGGAAATCTATTTTACGGCCGGTTCGCTTGAGCAGCAGGATTTATTAACAACGTTAAACAGATTTAATGAAATACTAAAAAACAAAGCGCCTGAAGATCTCACCTGGAATTACAAACTAATGCCTAATGAGAATCACGGGTCGCAATTCCTGCTTGCAGTGTACGACGGATTAAACAAATTTTTCACGGGATGGAATTTACCAGATGAAGTTGCAAGTAAGGGTTTGAAGAGTGTTCTTAATCATTATGAAAAATTATCCCTGAAGTTTGGTTTTGATGTCTTACCTCAGGAAGCCGCTTTAAATAATATCGGTTACTACTTTCTTCAAAGAAATAATTATGATGAAGCAGTTGATATCTTCAAGAAGAATGCAGAACTATATCCTGAGTCAGCTAATGTGTACGACAGCCTTGGAGAAGCCTACGAAAACATGACCAATTATGAACTTGCTTTAAAGAACTACGACAAGGCTTATACAATTGCCAAGGCAACAAATCATCCTTTCCTTTCAACATTTCAAAAAAATTTTGAAAGAGTAAAAAATACTTTACAGAACAAGTAACAAGTTGATTTTCAGATTTTACCAATTTATAACGGAGAAATTTATGTTGCATCCGGTTTTAAAATATTTCATAGTTACTCTGCTTTTTATGCAGGTATCCTCATCACCGCAGGAAAAAAAGATTCCTGATTATTCAAACACTTTAAGAAAAGATATACCCGAAGAGTTTAAATGGAAAATTGAAGACATTTATATGAATGATGATGCATGGCAAAAAGATAAAGAAGCATTGAAAAGTCTACTCGAAAAGATTACGATAAAATCCAAAAGCTGGACTGAATCTTCTGCAAATATGTTTGCAATGTTAAAATCAATTGATGAAGCGTATATGAAATTACAGAGGCTATATGATTATGCCAAGAGACAATACGATATGGAAATGAGCAATTCAAAGTTTCATATAATGAAAGGCGAGATCCAGGCTATGCAGGTTGATGCCGGTGTTAAGCTTACTTTTATTAATGATGATATTCTTAAAATGAAAGATGAGACTATCGGAAAATATTTTAACGAAAATGCAGAACTTGGCCAGTATCGCTTTTTCGTTGAACAAATTGTAAGAGCGCGCAAACATATCCTTCCGATAGAACAGGAAAAAATTATTTCGCTGACAGGTTTATATTCTTCATCAATTGCAGATGCGGCATCCATACTTAATGATGTCGATAAAATTTCACCGGAAGTTACACTTTCTACCGGTGAAAAAGTCGCGCTTAATTATATGAATTACTTCCTGCTTCGTTCATCAAAAAATCCGGATGACCGCTCGCTTGTAATGAGAACATTCTGGAATAACCATAAGAATTACAAAAATATTCTTGCTGCTTTATTTGACGGTGGAATGAAACAGCATCTCTTTAACGTAAAAGTAAGAAACTACCAAAGCTGTCTTCAGTCTCGCCTATATGCTGATAATATTGATACAACGGTTTATCTCACTTTAATTAATTCAGTTAAAAATAATCTTAAACCTCTGCACAGGTACCTTAAGCTGAAACAGAAATTACTTGGTCTGTCGGTTTTCAGGTATGATGATGTTTATGCTTCTGCAGTTAAGAATGTTGATAAACAATTTACTTATGAAGAGGCAAAAGAAATTCTGTTGAATGCATACAAACCTCTGGGAGAAGATTATTGCAAAGTTGTTGAAAAGGCATTTGATGATCGCTGGATTGATGTTTATCCAAATAAGGATAAAGAAACCGGTGCTTACTCCGGCGGAATTTATGACGTTCATCCTTACATTAAAATGAATTATAACGGAGAGTATGATGCGGTCGCGACACTATCGCATGAACTTGGTCATGCGCTGCATTCATATCTCTCATCAAAAGAACAACCGTACATAAATTCAAACTATTCAACTTTCACTGCAGAGATTGCATCTACATTCAATGAAAATTTATTGATGGATTACATGCTTAAAAATGAAAAGGATGATCTCTTCAAGCTATATATAATTGATCAGTATCTTGATGGTGCAAGAGCCACAATTTTCAGGCAGACTTTATTTGCAGATTTTGAACTTGCAATGCACCGCCAGGTTGAAGAAGGAAAATCCCTTACGGCCGAATGGTTAGACGAAAAGTATTTAAACCTTACCCGTGAGTATTACGGACACGATAAAGGCATTACACAGGTAGATGATTATATTGAATGTGAATGGGGAAACGTTCCGCATTTCTTCTTAAACTATTATGTATTCCAGTATAGTACCGGTTTAATTTCTTCTATGGCTTTGTTTCAGAATCTTAAATCCGGTAAAGAAGGTGCGCTTGAAAAATATCTTACTATGCTTAAAGCCGGTGGAAGCGATTACCCGGTATCTTTACTTCAAAAGGCCGGCGTTGATATGACAAACGAAGAACCGTATAAAGCTGCGCTAACGCGGTTTGATAATCTTGTAACAGAGATGGAAAATATTGTTGCAAGGTTAAAGGAGCAAGGCAGAATTTAGTCTAAATAAATTTACATATACCGGAGAATAAAATTTTATTCTCCGGTTTACCTTTCACTAAGTATTACATTTTATAATTCAACTGATTATATTGAGTTCAGATTCTGAGAATAAAAGCACCATAAATATGTAGGTGCTTTTATAGCCACTTAAAGATTATATTTGCCTTTAATCGATTAAACACGGTAAACCTGTAACATTTGTTCTATACTGCCGTCAAAATGAGTAGGTTCAAGAAAATTTAATAATTATGAAAAATCATTTTAAAATATTTCTCCTGCTTTACCTGATTGTTCAGTCAGTTGCATTTACGCAGATTAAGATCCATAAAAAACTTGGAGTTGAAGACGGCCTGGTTCAATCAACTGTACGGGTAATTTATAAAGATGTTACAGGCAGGCTTTGGTTTGGTACAAAGCTTGGCGTAAGCTGCTGGGACGGGATAAATTTTACAAATTATTCAACTACTTCAGGCCTTCCCGGCCATATTGTTTATTCTATTAAGAATGATAAGGACGGCAATATAATATTCGGGACAAGCAACGGCGCTGCAATCTTCAAAGATGGAAAAATCAATACTCTTCCAGTAGCCGAAAATGCCGGACACCTTAAGATAAACATCATTGAAACTTCCAAAGACGGAAATGTTTTCTTTGGAACTAACAATGGTTTGTACACACTAAAGAATAACAAACTTATTCCTTTTACCGGTTTAAAACATTATTCTGTAGTGGATATAACCTGCGGAGCTCAGCTGGAAAATGGAGATATACTTTGGGGAACTGCTGAGAATGGAATAATAAAAATGCCTGCAGGTAATTATGCCGGTTCTTACACTTTAATAGATTTTCAGAAAAATAATGTCAATTTTATTTTCAGGGACAAAGATGGAAATTTATTATGTAATGTTTCCAATAAGTTATTTCTTATTTCCGAAACCGGGAAAATTTTACAACAATTAAAAATTCCAAATGACTTTGAAAATATTACATCAGTTGAGCAGGATGCGGAAGGCTGCTACTATTTCGGTACGGAAAAAGGAATTTTGGGATGGAAAGACAATGAGCTAATCGAAATTATCAGCGAAAAAAACGGGCTTAGCTCAAACCAGATACTTTCGATATTCAAAGATATTGATGATACTTTTTATTTTGGGATGAATACCGGTGGCGTAGCTGTTATAAACCGGTATAAAATGATCACACTTAACAAAGAACATGGACTTGTTGATAATAACATTACATCAATTGTTGAAAGTGGTGATCACGGTTTTTATTTCGGTACAAGAGAAAGAGGAATATCTCATTTTGTTGATGGCTCTTTTAAACGGGCTTTTGAAAACTATGAGCAGATCATTTGCTCATTCAGAGATAAAGCTGGCAAAATCTATTTTGGCACAAACAATGGAGTTCTTGTTGTTGATGGTAATAAAGCAAGTTCAATTACGGTAAAAGACGGATTACCGACAAATATTATTACTGCCATTACCGGTGACGCAAACGGAAAAATATATATTGGTACAGTAAGAGGATTAAGCATCTATAAAAACGGAAAGATTCGGAATCTGACGAAGAAAAATCTGCTTGGCGATAACCTTGTTACAAGTTTATCTGCTTTGGAAGGCAAAGTTTATGTTGGTACTTTCTTTAATGGTGTTACAATAATTGAGCAGGGTAAATCAAGAATAATTAATAATACAAACGGGTTAATCTCTAATACTGTTTTATCGGTGTATAAAAGTCCTAACGGTAAATTATATATCGGAACAGTTGAAGGACTTAACATAGAACTTGAAGGAAAGATAAAAACAATAAACAGCAACCATGGTCTGTCAGATAATTCAATCAACAGTATAGCTGAAGACAAAGATGGAAAAATATATCTTGCCACAAACCACGGAATTAATATTCTGGATGAATCTAACGGACAGATAGATATTCACACGATGCATGCTGAAGATGGTATTGCAGGTGAAGAAAGCAATATGGGAGCAGTTTATAAAGATTCAAAAGAAAACTTATGGTTCGGTACGATAAAAGGAGTTGTATCATTTGACCCGGCAAAAATAAAACCTTCGGTCTATCCACCCAAGGTTATGCTAAGCGGCTTCCATTTATTCAATAAGGATGTTCCCTGGAAAGAACAACCCGGGAATTATGAATTTACCTATGACCAGAATTTTTTCAAGTTTAATTTTTTCGGTGTTATGCTTTCTGCTCCCAAACGTGTTACTTATGCATACAGACTTAAAGGTATTGATAACGAATGGTTATTCACCCAACAGAATTCGGTTCAATATACAAATTTGAATGACGGGACTTATACATTTGAAGTGAAGGCAAAAAATGAGTGGGGCTATTGGGGTAAGCCGGCAATAGTTTCATTTGTAATAACTCCGCCTTTTTGGGAACTGTGGTGGTTTATTTTACTGGTTGTACTGGTTATAGTTGGAGGGATCTATTTAATAGTATACAAACAGCTTCAGAATGTTCTTACCCTAGAAAGAATACGACTAAAAATAGCAGCTGACCTGCATGATAATATCGGCGCAAGTCTGACTGAAATTTCAATTATGAGCGAGATACTGAAAAGTAAAATAAATACGGATTCCGATGAGGTAAGAAAATATTTATCATCTATTAGTAATGAATGCAGAAATGTTATTGCGAGTATCCGGGATATCGTCTGGATGGTTAATCCAAACCAGGATACTCTAAAAGATTTGCTTACAAGACTGAACGATTCGTTCTCCGATATTTTTACACAGAAAGGAATTTCTTTTACGACGGAGAATATAGAACTGTTAAGTGATATAACGTTGCCAATGGATTACAGGCACAATCTTTTCCTTATTCTTAAAGAAGGAATTAATAACTCCTTAAAGTACAGTTACTGTGACCAGCTTAGTCTTAAAGCAGCTGTAAACGGTAAAAGACTTGAAGTTATACTTAAGGATAATGGAATTGGAATAAAACCCAGTTACAAAAAAAGCGGCAACGGTTTAACCAACATGAAAAACCGGGCTAAGAAAATAGGCGGCGACTTGTTTATCAATTCCGATATTTACAAGGGAACAGAATTAAAATTTTTGGGAAAAATAAGCTGAAGTAAAAAGGAAAAGTTTAACCAATGATAGAAATAATTATAGTTGAAGATAATAACAGGATAAGAGAAGGTCTTAGCGTTCTACTTGACGGAACTGACGGTTTCAAATGCAGAGGAGTTTTTTCAAACTGCGAAGCTATGCTTGAGAAAATAGGTGACTCTGAACCTGATATAGTACTTATGGATATTGGTCTGCCGGGTATGAGCGGCATTGAAGGAATTAAAATACTCAAGAAACTTTATCCTGACGTACAAATACTTGTTCTTACAATTCATGAAGAAGACGACCTTGTATTTGAGGCGCTTTGTGCCGGGGCTTGCGGTTATTTACTTAAACAAACATCGCCCGCAAGACTTGTTGAAGCAATACGTGAAGCTTATGAAGGTGGCGCTCCGATGAGCTCCCATATCGCAAGAAAAGTTGTAGCGTTTTTCCAGGAGAAGAAAAATAATAATGGAACCAATGCATACAACCTAACTTTGAGAGAAATGGAAGTTTTAAAATCCTTAGTGGAAGGCAGAAGCTGCAAAGCAATTGCCGATTCACTTTTTATAAGCATTGAAACTGTACGATTTCATTTCAGAAATATTTACAATAAACTACACGTTCACACTCAGGCAGAAGCTGTGGCAAAAGCACTTAAAGAAGGAATTATTTAGAAGAATTAATTGCTCTTTGTCCTTCTTAACTGAGGAATAGTTCGTGAGTTTTCAGAATCACCAATAAGTTGATTGAGTCTTCTTATTCTTGTTTCTTCCTGTTTCGCATTCATTATCCACCAGGTAACTATTGTTTTGTAGCCGGGTGGTTGTGATTGGAAGAAATTCCATGCTTCTTTATTTGCTTTAAAAATTTTCCGG
Organism: uncultured Melioribacter sp.; assembly: GCA_964537965.1. GTDB lineage: Bacteria > Bacteroidota > Ignavibacteria > Ignavibacteriales > SURF-24 > SURF-24. The sequence goes on from CAZIDB010000208.1 coordinate 6,812, forward strand.
TAGTTAGCGGGAAATTTCACACTTTTTCGCTGCTCATATGAATACTGCCCCGATTTAACTTTTTCTCTGTTCTCAAACAATTCCCAACCCTTATCCTTTACTAATCCAAGTTTTTTCAGTTCAATTATTCTTTCAGTATTAATTTTACTCCAGTTACTTTTAGGATTGCGCGGTGTAAATCTTGTAGTATAAGACTCGTCATCAATTTTTTTTCTTATTCCGTCAATCCATCCAAAGCAAAGGGCTTCATCAACAGATTCTTTCCATTGGATACCTGGTTTACCGGTTTCTTTTTTATAAAAGCCAACCCAAAGTTCATTGGCTTTTTTATAATTCTTTTCCAACCATTTACGGAAATGAATTTGGTTTTTGAAGAAAGTTACCTTATTCACTTTTAGCATTTTATTTGTGTAAATCCTTTTCAAGTAATGAATAAATAATGCTGTCAAGGAATTTATTGTCAAAAAGAAAATTTTCCCTAAAATATGCTTCCTTTTTGAAACCGGCTTTTTCCAGAACTTTAATTGAGGCAATATTACCCGGATTCACATTTGCCTCAATACTGTGAAGCTTTAATGTATTAAACCCGAATTCGATCATAGCAGTTAATGTTTCTGCCATTATTCCTTGTCCCCAGTATTCAGGTTTCAGTGCGTACCCAATTTCAGCGCGGCAGTGTTCGGCAATAATTCTCCAGAAGCCAAAGTAGCCAACAAATGCTTTTGATTCCTTTTTAATTATCGCCCAATTAATTCCTGTTTTATTTTTATAAGATTCAATTACAGCTTCAATCATCTTCTTTGAATCTTCCACGGAATTATGTTTAGTTGTATCTAAGTAAGTCATCACTTTATCATTTGACCTGATCTTGAAAATCTCATTACAGTCTTCCAGGTTTATATTTCTGTATAAAAGATTTTTACTTTCAATCTCAGGGAATTTATCAAAGACAGATGTGTTTATTTCGTAAATCATTTTATAATATTTCAGTTGTTAAACAAGCCGATTAATTGATGTAATATTCTTGTAGTTAATTAAGATGTCATTCGGAATTCTTTTCAAAGAATAATGAAATGGTTGTCCCTTTATCTAATTCGCTGTCAATTTCAATTGCACCGCCCATCATTTCCGTAAGTCGTTTTGCTACTGTTAAACCAAGCCCAAAGCCTTCAAACTGCCTGCTGAATCCTTCGCTAAGCTGTCTGAATTCTTTAAATACAATAGAATGATTTTCTTTTGCAATTCCAATTCCTGTGTCAGATATTTTAATTGAGCAGTATTCTTTTTCATCTTTAGTAATTTCGTTGATGTCAATTGTAATCCCACCCTTTTTAGTAAACTTGTATGCATTATCAATCAAACATTCAATTATTAGTTTAAACAGGCTGCCGTCTAAGTAAGACTGAACTTTCTTTTTTGCATTGTTGAATCTTAGATAAAGATTTTTCTCGGAATTTACTTTTTCAAACTGCTCGGCAACAGACTTTGTAATCTTTACAATATCGATTTCGGTTTTCCGTAATTCCGGTTTTTCAGATTCTGTTTCTGAAACCGT
>CAZIDB010000209.1:0-1063 GCA_964537965.1 uncultured Melioribacter sp.
TTCCCAGTCTGTTCGAAATATACAGATCACCTCTATTCGGATCATAAACAAAATTCTCAACTGAACTGGCTACATCCACAATAGTTGTTCCCGTAAAAGCTGCTGAATCTCCGGACAGAACCATATTGTCAAGATTCATAATCCATACATTACCATCCTCCATATGAGTAATAACAAGTCTGTGCGGATTTTCAGAAACAACAAGTTGTGAAGAACCTAATCCTATTTTTGTATGATACTCTTTAAGAGCAATCGGATCAACCACAATTAACTTACTGTAACGACCACCGATTCCTTCATATTCATAACCGGCTTTTTGAGTTATATAAAATTTCTGTGTAACCGGGTCGTATTCAGGGCCGTGCGATTCATCTGTGGAATAATCTCCGTTCCAATCAAAATATGCAAGGCTATCACCTGCAAAATTTCCAATTTCCAAACAAAGAAGACCAGCCATTATTATTCTGTTAAATTCGGGAAGCACAAATACTTCTCCCATTTCCCCAAGCGATGGATGATGTGGAAGGCCCATATCTCTTATATAACTGAACTCTGGTAAATGATAGACGGAAAATTTTGCTTTACCTCCCGCATTCTGGCTTGCAAGGTATAACGTATCCCCATTTGGATGAATATGTCCCATCACTCCTTTATATGCAAGGTTAATCTCAGATTTATCAGTAAAATTCATACTGTTAAAACTGATGAGCGTCTTGTTATTGAAGGTACAATAAATTCTATGATGAATCGTATCCGGAATAAATGCACAGACAACTTCTCCGAAGTCGTAAGTATCAACTATTGAATTGTCGGAAAGATCAATTGCATAAAGGGAAGTCGGCTGGTCGCCATCTGAACTTTGGGTATAGGCAAATAACCTGTTTAACTCCGGATCACAAAAAAGACTCATCAGTTGAAATCCGTTCTTTGGTAATGGAATGCTGCCCACCACTGTATTGGTTTCAAGATCAATTACGGAAGCATCGTTGCTTAAAATACCGGAGACATAAACTTTTTTCGTTAAAGGATTCAGAGCAACTGATTGAGTCTTTAAACAATTTCG